>JAGPIQ010000048.1 GCA_018054895.1 Lutibacter sp.
AATTATATGGTTTTAATTTTGCTGAAGTAAAAATAAGAATGATAGATTATCCAAATCAACAACCCTTCGAGACAGTACTTATTTTAGATACGCTAACAAGTGAATCACCTTCGTTAACTTATGAAGAGTCAAATAAATTGTATCAAGAAGTAGGGAAAGATTTTGCACATGAATCTTCCAAATACAAACAATTGTTGGCAATTAAAAAGAGTAAGTATTTTAATGCCTTGCAAGTGAAATTTTCGTATGCTGTTACGTGTCATAAATCGCAAGGTGGTCAGTGGAAAACTGTTTTTATAGAACAACCATACCTTCCTGATGGACAAAGCATTCCGTATTTACGTTGGTTGTATACGGCAGTAACAAGAGCCCAAGAAAAAGTGTATTTAATTGGGTTTAGTGATGATTATTTTGCTTAGACCTAGACTCTGACTCAGACTAAAAACCAAAAACCAACCACAACTATCTAAACATATCCAGCCCAGGAATGTTTGGCATTCCATCTTTGGCTGCCGCCGCTAATTCGGCTTCATTTATGGTGTTTGCTTTTTCAAGCGCTTTATTTAAAGCAATCACTAAAAAATCTTCAATTTCCTCAGTATCAGTTAAATCTTCAGAAATAGCAATGTTTTTTACAAGTCTATTTGCAGTTACTGTTACTTTTACAGCGCCATTTCCAGCTTCACCATCAATTAAAACCGTATTTAATCTTTTTTTAGTTTCTTCAATTTTTAGCTGCGCTTCTTTAAGCTTCGCCATCATTCCGTTTAAATCTCCAAACATTTTGTTATTTTTTTAACAGTGTACAAAGACAAATATAGTACTTTTGCTACCGATTTAAAAAAATATTGAATGCAAAAAAGTATGATAAATGCACCTAAAGCAGCTAAACAACCTAAGGAGTTGGAGATACACGGAGATGTTCGAATTGATGATTATTATTGGTTGAATGAAAAGGAGAATCCTGAAGTGATTTCATATTTAACTGCTGAAAATGACTATTATGACCACGTTACAAATCATACTAAAAAGTTTCAAGAGGTTTTATTTGAAGAAATGAAAGCCAGAATCAAGGAAGATGACGAGTCTGTTCCGTATAAAAAAAATCAATACCATTATATTATTAAATTTCAAAAGGGAAAACAATATCCAATTTATACACGTAAATTTCAAACGTTAGAAGCGAAAGAGGAAATTCTTTTTGATGTAAATGAATTGGCAAAGGAGCATTCTTATTATAAACTTGCTGGTTTGTCTGTGAGTCCAAATAATAAAATAGTTTCGTTTGGTGTAGATACTTCGGGTAATAGAGAATATGAAATTTCATTTAAAAATTTAGAAACTGGAGAATTATTTCCTGAGAAGATAAAAAACACCACTGGTGGATCTACATGGGCAAAGGATAATAAAACCATTTTTTACACTCAAAACAACCCGAAAACGTTAAGAAGTGAAAAAATATTTAAACATGTTTTAGGAACAGCTATTTCTGAAGATGTTGAAGTTTATTTTGAATCCGATGATACATTTAATTGTTTTGTGTATAAAACAAAGTCTGAAAAATATATAATTATAGGTTCATACAACACGGTTTCAACGGAATATCGTTTTTTAGATGCCAATACTCCTGATGGAGATTTCAAAATTCTTCAACCAAGAGAACGCAATTTGGAATATGGCGTAGCACATTATGGTACCGATTTTTATATTCTAACAAATAAAGATAATGCCACCAATTTTAAACTGATGAAAACTTCGGAAGAAGCTACAGAAAAAGAAAATTGGGAGGAAGTTATAGCGCATAGAGAGGACGTTTTATTAGAAGATATTTCCATTTTTAAAGAATTTTTGGTTGTTGAAGAACGTTCAAACGGCTTAAATAAAATTAGAATTATAAAATGGGATGGTTCGGAAGAATTTTATCTTCCTTTTGAAGAAGAAACCTATTCCGCAGGGGTTTATTCCAATCCAGAATTTGATACCACTATAATTCGTTATGGGTATAATTCTATGACCACCCCAAGTTCTGTAATCGATTTTAATGTAGATACAAAATCGAAAGAAATTAAAAAAGAACAAGAAGTATTAGGGGATAATTTCGATAAAAACAATTATAAAAGTGAGCGTTTGTGGGCAACTGCAACAGATGGTACAAAAATTGCCATTTCACTAGTACACCATATAAGTACTGAATTTTCAAAAGACACACCTTTATTAATGTATGGTTATGGTTCGTACGGACATACAATTGATCCAGGTTTTAGCACTACACGTTTAAGTTTGTTGGATAGAGGTTTTATATATGCCATTATTCACGTGAGAGGAAGCGAATATTTGGGTAGAAATTGGTATGAAGATGGTAAATTGTTGAAGAAAATGAACACATTTACCGATTTTATGGATGCGGCTCAATTTTTAATAGACAGTGGAATTACTTCTGAAAAGCATTTATATGCGAGTGGTGGTTCTGCAGGAGGTTTGTTAATGGGAGCAATTATAAATATGAAACCTAATTTGTTTAACGGTATTTTAGCAGCGGTTCCTTTTGTAGATGTTGTAACAACAATGTTAGATGATAGTATTCCTCTAACCACAGGTGAATATGACGAATGGGGAAATCCAAACAATTTGGAATATTATAAGTATATGAAATCCTATTCTCCTTATGATAATGTAGTGCGTCAAGAATATCCAAATATGTTAGTTACCACGGGAATTAATGATTCTCAAGTACAATATTTTGAACCAGCAAAATGGGTCGCTAAGTTAAGAGAGTTAAAAACAGACGAAAATATTTTGGTGATGTATATTAATATGGATGCAGGACATAGTGGAGCTTCAGGACGTTTCGACTCTTTAAAAGAGGTTGCTCGTGAGTATTCTTTTATCTTAGATTTGGAGGGGCAAACCATAATTTAAAAAAAAATAGTAAATTTGCACGTTGTAGATTATTATTCTATTTCATTTTTGAAAATACTATAGCTGTTTTAAACTATTAAAAATGACGCAAAATAAAGGGATAAGTAACAATATATTAGACCTTATAGGGAATACACCTCTTATTAGATTAAATAAAATAATTAGTAATTTTTCAGGTAATTTTTATGCGAAGTACGAAGGGTTTAATCCTGGTCATTCCATGAAAGACCGTATAGCGTTGCATATAATTGAGGAAGCGGAAAGACAAGGATTATTGAAAAAGGGGAGTACAATTATTGAAACTACTTCAGGAAATACAGGCTTTAGTATTGCTTTAGTTAGCATTATTAAAGGCTATAAATGTATTTTAGCGGTCAGCTCTAAAGCTTCAGAAGGCAAAATAAATATGTTAAAGGCAATGGGAGCAAAGGTATATGTGTGTCCAGCGCATGTAAGTGCAGATGATCCTCGTTCCTATTATGAAGTAGCTAAAAGATTACACCAAGAAACTGCGAATTCGGTATATATCAATCAGTATTTCAATAAATTAAATGCAGATGCTCATTATAATTCTACAGGCCCAGAAATTTGGAAGCAAACAAATGGAAAAATTACTCATTTAATTGCTGCAAGTGGAACAGGAGGTACAATTTCAGGTGTTGCAAAGTATTTAAAGGAACAAAATTCTGAAATTAAGGTTTTAGGAGTTGATGCTTATGGTTCAATTTTAAAGAAATTTCACGAAACTGGAGTTTTTGATACAAATGAAATTTACCCTTATAGAATAGAAGGTTTAGGGAAAAATTTAATTCCAACAGCAACAGATTTTAATGTAATTGATGCCTTTGAAAAAGTAACGGATGAAGATGCAGCGCATAGAGCAAGAGAATTAGCAGTAACTGAAGGATTATTTACAGGGTATACAAGTGGTGCCATTATTCAAGCAACAATGCAATATGCTGAAAAAGGTATGTTTGACGAAAATTCAGAGGTTGTTTTAATATTGCCAGACCACGGATCGCGTTATATGGAAAAAGTTTATAGTGACAATTGGATGAAAGAGCAAGGTTTTTTTGATACAAAAAGGCATGCTCATGAACCAGTAGAGTTTATTAAATAATGATATTTGATACAATATTGAATCTTAATAGGTTGAAAAAAAAATGAACCTATTTCTAATTTAATTTACATTTGAATAACATAAAAAAAATAACGTACTTTGCACAACTAAATAATGCAAGTGTTTAAGTACATTTTAGGCATAAATATTATACAATGAAAGATTTATTTGAAAGAATAGTGAATGATAAAGGTCCATTAGGAAAATGGGCTAAACAAGCTGAAGGTTATTATGTGTTTCCTAAGTTAGAAGGTGAAATTTCTAACAGAATGAAATTTAACGGGAAAGAAGTAATTACTTGGAGTATAAATGATTACTTAGGGTTGGCAAACCACCCAGATGTAAGAAAAGCGGATGCAGAAGCTGCCGCCGATTATGGTATGGCATACCCAATGGGAGCTAGAATGATGTCTGGTCATACAGTTTTCCATGAGCAATTAGAAAAAGAATGTGCTGAATTTGTAGGGAAAGAAGCTGCATATTTGGTAAACTTCGGATACCAAGGAATGGTATCTGCAATTGATGCTTTAGTAACAAAACATGACGTTATTGTTTATGACGTTGATTCTCATGCTTGTATTATTGATGGTGTTAGGTTACACCACGGTAAACGATTTACATATCAACATAACGATATTGAAAGTTTAGAAAAAAACTTAGTAAGAGCTGCTAAAATAGCAGAAGAAACTGGAGGGGGAATTTTAGTTATTTCTGAAGGTGTTTTTGGAATGCGTGGTGAGCAAGGTAAATTGAAAGAAATTGTAGCTTTAAAAGAAAAGTATCAATTTAGATTTTTAGTGGACGATGCGCACGGTTTTGGTACTTTAGGTGAAGATGGAAGAGGAACTGGTTTTGAGCAAGGTGTTCAAAATGGTATTGATGTGTACTTTGCTACTTTTGCAAAATCTATGGCTGGAATTGGAGCATTTTTCGCTGCGGATAAAGATGTAATTCAATATTTACAGTATAACATGAGATCTCAAATGTTTGCTAAATCATTGCCAATGGCTATGGTAAAAGGCGCATTAAAAAGATTGGATATGTTAAGAACTATGCCAGAATTGAAAGCAAAACTTTGGGAAAATGTAGATGCACTTCAAAATGGTTTAAAAGAAAATGGTTTTAATATTGGTAAAACTAACACATGTGTTACTCCAGTATTTTTAGAAGGAGAAATACCTGAAGCTATGGCAATGGTAAACGATTTACGTGAAAATTATGGTATTTTCTGTTCTATTGTTGTGTACCCTGTAATACCAAAAGGATTAATTATTTTACGATTAATTCCTACAGCAGCTCATAATTTAGATGATGTAAAGGTAACTATTGAATCGTTCTCTGCTATTAGAGAAAAACTTGAAAAAGGAATTTATAAAAGAATAGCGGCTTCAATGATGTAATTTTATAAACTATTATATAACTAAAAATGCCTTTTGAATTTTCAAAAGGCATTTTTAGTTATATTGTAAAGGAAGTTTAATATCCTTCAGAAATATTTTTTAGAGAACTTCGACTTATAATTTTAATTTTTTTACCAATCAAATCAATTACTCTATCTTTTTTAAGGTTTGATAGTAGTCTGATCGCTGATTCAGTTGCAGTTCCAATAGTGTTCGCTATTTCTTCTCTTGTTAAATTTACATCAATACAGCCTTCACCGTCTACTCCAAAAATTTCTTCTAAGTGTAATAATGTTTCTGCTAATCTGTCTTTTACAGGTTTTTGAGCCATTTGAGAAATAGAAGTATTGGCATCATTTAATTGATGTGATATGTTTCGCATTAAATCCAACGAGAAATTCGCATTTTCCTTAATGGTGTCTAAAATATCACCCTTCGGAATAAAGCAAACATGCATATCTTCTAAAGCAATAGCATTTAAGCCGACTAATTCTTCACTCAAAATAGAACGATGTCCTAAAATATCACCCCCTTTTATAAACTTTATAATTTGTTCTTTTCCGTTGGTGTTCAATTTTGTCATTTTTCCTTTTCCATCCCTAATACAATACAAGCCATTTATGGTTCCACCTTCTGTCAATAAATTTTCTCCTTTTTTAATGATAAGAGTTGTTTTATGATCAGAAAATTTCTCTAATTCATCATTTGTTAAGGTTTTTAAGGCATTAAACCTTTTAATTATGCATTGTCTACAATTTGACATTTAATTTATTTTAGTAGGAAAATTCACCAAATTTAATGAAATAAATGAATTTCATGTTAATAATAAATATGATATATATCATACGAATAAGCAAATTTATCAATATTTTTGTATTCTTTAAGATATTTATGGATATTAATAATTGTTTTCATTGCGGAACTGATTGCGGTAAAAAACCAGTAGTTTTTGATGATAAAAAGTTTTGTTGTAACGGCTGTAAAACTGTTTTTGAAATTTTAAATGCAAATGAATTAACGTGCTATTACGATTTGCAAAATGCTCCAGGTACTATTCCTAAAGAGATTAAGGGGAAATTCAATTATTTAGAAAATACAGAAATTATTGAAAAACTAGTGGAGTTTAATGATGGAACAACTTCTGTTGTTGAATTTTATATACCTAGTATTCACTGTAGTTCATGTATTTGGGTGCTCGAAAATTTATCGAAATTAAATAAAGGAGTGGTGACCTCTATGGTTAATTTTCCAAATAAAACGCTGCGAATTACGTTTAAAAATAATGGGTGTCATCTTAAAGATTTGGTAGAATTAATTACTTCCATAGGGTATGAACCCTACATAAGTTTAGAGGATGACACTAAAAAAGCACATAAGGTAGATAAAACGTTAATTTATCAAGTTTCAATTGCCGCTTTTTCTTTTGGAAATATAATGTTGCTTTCTTTTCCTGAATATTTTGAAATTGATGACTTTTGGTTCGAAAAATACAAATATTTATTTAGAGGTTTAATTTTTCTAATGGTAATTCCTGTAGTGTTTTATTCAGGGAAAGGTTATTTTATTTCAGCATATAAAGGGTTAAAGCATAATATATTAAATATTGATGTTCCAATTGCTTTGGGAATTTCAGTGTTATTTATTAGAAGTACTATTGAAATGCTTTTAGATATTGGCGCTGGTTTTTTTGATAGTTTAGCGGGGTTGATTTTCTTTTTATTATTAGGTAAGTATTTTCAACAAAAAACATATAACTTTTTATCTTTTGAACGCGATTATAAATCGTATTTTCCCATAGCTGTTACTAAAATTGTGGATGGTATAGAAAAAAATATTCCAGTAAATGATATTAAGAAAGGGGATCGTTTATTAATTAGAAATGAAGAATTAATACCCGTTGATGGCATTTTAATTAATGGAAACGCAGCAATCAATTACAGCTTTGTAACAGGAGAATCTGTCCCAACACTAAAACAAAGTGGAGATAAATTATTTGCCGGTGGAAAACAAACACAAGGAGCTATTGAAATGGAGGTAATTAACACAATTTCACAAAGTTATTTAACGCAATTGTGGAGTAACGATGTGTTTAATAAACCGACTGATTTTACCATAAAAAATTTAACAGATACCATTAGCAGGTATTTTACGATTGCTATTTTAACTATTGCATTTATTGCAGGAATAGTTTGGTATTTTATAAATCCTTCCATGGCTTTTAATGTAGTTACAGCTGTTTTAATTATTGCGTGTCCGTGTGCTTTAGCGTTGTCGGCGCCATTTGCCATTGGTAATATGTTGCGAATATTTGGCTATAAAAAATTCTATTTAAAAAATGCAGATACATTGGAGAAAATATCAAAAATAACAACTGTAATTTTTGATAAAACAGGAACGATTACTACGAGCCATAAAACACACATAAAATATTCGGGAGCTGAGTTAACAGAAGAAGAGTTTAGAACAATTAAAACGGTTTTAAGAGCTTCTAATCATCCTTTAAGTAGAACTTTGTATGAGTATATTCAACAAAAGCCATTTATTGAAAAATTAACTTCTTTTGAAGAAATTTTAGGAAAAGGAATTAAAGCCACCAATAATAATAGCACGATTCAATTAGGTTCTGCAAGTTATGTTGGAATTGTTTCTACTATAATTAATGAAACGTCTATTTATGTTAAAATAAATAATGAAGTAAAAGGACATTTTATATTTCAAAATAGTTATAGAGAAGGTTTAAAAGAGGTGTTTGAAACATTAAAAGAGAACTATAGGTTAGTTATTTTATCAGGTGATAATGAAGGTGAAAAAGAATTTTTAGAAGGATTTTTACCAAATAACACGCAGTTTCAATTCAACCAAAAGCCAGAGGATAAATTAAATTACATTAAAAATTTGCAAGAAAACGGTGAAAAAGTAATGATGGTTGGTGATGGGTTAAATGATGCTGGAGCTTTGGCACAAAGTGATGTTGGAATAGCTATTTCTGAAGATGTAAACGTGTTTTCACCTGCTTGTGACGCTATTTTAGACGCAAAACTTTTCGATAAATTTCCTAAGTTTTTAACATTATCCAATAAAACGATTGCTATTATTAAAATGAGTTTTGTAATTTCACTGTTATATAATGTTATAGGAATGTATTTTGCGTTAACAGGACAACTTACACCCGTTGTAGCGGCGATATTAATGCCTTTAAGTTCTATAAGCATTGTTGTTTTTGTAACTATTATGACAAATTGGGTATCGAAAAAGTTTGTAACATAAGTTTCAATTGAAATTAAAGATGATAAATATCATGTAATTTGTCGTTGAAAAAATTATTTTTGTAGCAAAAATTAGTAAAAAGCTATTATTTAAAAAATGGAAGTAGTATATATTACCATAGGAGTTAGCATTATTGTAGCCATATTTTTTTTTATGATGTTTATAAAATCTGTAAAGTCAGGTCAATATGAAGATATGTATACGCCTTCAGTACGTATGTTGTTTGATGATGAATTAGTGACTAAAACCGAGAAAGATAAAATTGAAACTGATAAAGATAAAATTAAAGATGAAGAAAATAAATTACAATCAACTAAATAAATAATTAATAATTAATCAATCAAGTATGGAAAAAGAACAGTTTTATTATGATAATAAAATCGTAAAGATGTTTCTTTGGGCTACAATTCTTTGGGGAATTGTAGGGATGTTAGTAGGTCTAATGGTAGCGCTACTTTTTGTTTACCCAGGACTCTATGAATTTTTAGGTTCAGATAATGCAATTTCGTGGTTAAGTTTTGGTCGTTTACGTCCATTGCATACCAATGCAGTTATATTTGCTTTTGTGGGTAACGGAATATTTTTAGGAGTTTATTATTCTACTCAACGCTTATTAAAAGCGAGAATGTTTAATGATGTGTTAAGTAGAATACATTTTTGGGGTT
This sequence comes from Lutibacter sp., assembly GCA_018054895.1. GTDB lineage: Bacteria > Bacteroidota > Bacteroidia > Flavobacteriales > Flavobacteriaceae > Lutibacter. Next base: position 9,372 of record JAGPIQ010000048.1, read on the forward strand.
GGCAAGCAATTATCGTTGCAGCAGCTATAACCTTACCTTTAGGATTTAATTCCAGTAAAGAATATGCTGAATTGGAATGGCCAATTGATATTGCGGTGGTTTTAATTTGGGTAGTTTTCGGAATCAATTTAATCGGTACTATTCTAAAAAGAAGACAACGCCATATTTATGTTGCCATTTGGTTTTATATAGCAACTTTTATTACAATTGCGGTTCTTTACATATTTAATAACCTTGAAATGCCGGTATCTGCATTTAAAAGTTACTCTGTTTATTCAGGAGTACAAGATGCAATGGTACAGTGGTGGTACGGACATAATGCGGTTGCATTTTTCTTAACAACTCCAATTTTAGGTTTAATGTATTATTTTGTTCCTAAAGTAGCAAATAGACCTGTTTATTCTTATAGACTGTCTATTATTCACTTTTGGACATTAATTTTCTTATACATTTGGGCTGGTCCTCACCATTTATTATATACAGCGCTACCTGAATGGGCTCAAAATTTAGGAACTGTATTCTCAATTATGCTTATTTTCCCATCATGGGGAGGTATGATTAATGGATTATTAACATTGCGTGGTGCTTGGGATAAAGTTCGTGAGAACCCAGTGTTAAAATTCTTTGTAGTTGCAATTACGGGTTATGGTATGGCAACTTTTGAAGGACCAATGTTATCCTTTAAAAATTTAAATGCAATTGGGCATTATACGGACTGGATTGTAGGTCACGTTCATATTGGTGCATTAGCTTGGAACGGATTTATGATTGCTGGTATTGTATATTGGTTAGCAGAAAAATTGTGGAAAACGCCTTTGTATTCTAAAAAATTAGCAAATACGCATTTTTGGTTAGGAACTTTGGGTATTTTATTCTACGCAATTCCTTTATATGTTGCTGGGTTTACACAAGCATTTATGTGGAAACAATTCAACCCTGATGGAACTTTAGTTTATGGTAACTTCTTGGAAACTGTAACTCAAGTAATTCCAATGTACGCAATGCGTGCTATCGGTGGTACTTTATACTTAACAGGGTTTATTTTATTAGCTATTAACGTTATTAAAACGGCAAAAGCAGGTTCTGTTGTTGAAGATGAATTAGCTGAAGCAGCTCCATTGAAAAAAATTAGCGGACAACGTATTGCTGGTGAAGGTTGGCATACTTGGTTGGAAAGAAGAACAATATTGTTTACAATCTTAACAACAGTTGCTATTTTAATAGGTGGTTTAGTTGAAATTGTTCCACTAATTTTAGTAAAATCAAACATACCAACTATTGAAAGTGTAAAACCATATACTCCACTAGAATTAGAAGGAAGAGATATTTATATTAGAGAAGGTTGTAATAACTGTCACTCTCAAATGATTCGTCCTTTCCGTTCAGAAGTAGAGCGTTACGGTGAATATTCTAAAGCAGGTGAATATGTATACGATTTCCCATTCCTATGGGGATCACGTAGAACAGGACCAGATGTTCATAGAATTGGAGGTAAATACAACAATAACTGGCATTTTAACCACATGATGGATCCACGATCTACATCGCCAGGTTCTATTATGCCTCGTTATTCTTGGTTAATTAAAGACGATTTGAACGCTTCTAACTTAGAAAGTAAAATGGAAGGCTTGGTAACTTTAGGAGTTCCATATTCTCCAGAAAGAATAAGTGGCGCAAAACAAGAATTATTAGCACAAGCGAAGGAAATTGAAGAAAGTTTAAGACAAGATCCTGAATTTGTTAAAAATTATGGTTCAAGTAATATTCAAAATAAAGAAATTGTAGCTTTAATTTCATATTTACAACGTTTAGGAACAGATATTAAAGCTAATAAAACAGCCTTAAAATAATTTGTATGTTAAAATTTATAAAACATAATTTCGACGGAATAGAGGGGGTAGAATTATATCCAATAATTTCATTACTACTGTTTTTTACAGTGTTTATTGCAATGCTTATTTTTGTGTTTAAATTACCAAAACAAAGTATTGATGAAATAAGTCAATTACCTCTAGAAAACGATAATAATAAAGAACTTACTCATGAATAAAAATTCAGAAAACATATCTGCTTGGAAAAGATTTATGAAATCTATGACCAAAGCACACGACTTAGGAACAGAGGAAGATATCATGCTAGACCATGATTATGATGGAATTAAAGAATTAGATAATGTACTTCCACCATGGTGGTTAGCAGGTTTTTATATCACCATTGCTATTAGTATATTTTACTATATTCAAGTGTTTTATAATTCAGAAGAGTATAGTCAAGCAAAAGAATATGCTACAGCAGTAGAAGAAGGGAAAGCAGAAGTAGAAGCTTACAAGGCTGCAAATCCTCAATTGTTTGATGATGCAAATATTGTAGCTTTAACAGATGATGCAAATATTGCTAAAGGAAAGGAATTATTTACATCAAAAACTTGTTTTGCATGTCATTTAGCAGATTTAGGAGGTAGTATTGGTCCAAATTTAACGGATAATAAGTGGATTTTAGGAGGTGATGTTAAATCTATTTTTAACACATTAACAAATGGAGGAAGACCAGGAAAAGGGATGATTGCTTGGGAAAGTACCATCACTAGAGATGAAAGAATTCAATTAGCTAGTTATATTATTTCTATGCAAGGGTCGTCACCAGCGGTTCCAAAAGCAGCAGAAGGTGATATTACATGGCCAGAAGAATAAAGCTAAAAACAATTGACTATTAATTTTTTTAGTAGTTAGTATCAATCAGGCTTCATTTTTATTTTTTCTGTCACTTTTGTTTCTATTTAGTAAAGTAATTAGTAATAAATTTGAAAATCAAAAAAATAAAAATGAAGCCTTTTTTATTAAATTATGGGAGAGCAAGAAAAAGAAAGATTTAGAGATTCTATAGCGACAATAGACGAAAGTGGGAAAAGGAATTTTATTTTTCCAAAAAAACCGAAAGGGAAACTTTATAATTACAGAACGTATGTAAGCTGGTTTTTATTAGCTTTTTTATTGGCTGCTCCTTTTATTAAAGTGAAAGGAAACCAATTTTTGTTGTTCAATGTTTTAGAACGTAAATTTCATATTTTTGGATTTCCATTTTGGCCACAAGATTTTCATTTATTAGTAATTTCCTTATTGGTAAGTGTCGTTTTTATTATTTTGTTTACGGTTGTTTTTGGTAGAATATTTTGTGGATGGATGTGTCCTCAAACTATTTTTATGGAAATGGTTTTTAGAAAAGTAGAATACTTAATTGAAGGAGATAGAAGTAAACAAATAAAACTAGAAAAACAGGCTTGGGATACTGAAAAAATAAGAAAGAGAGTTACAAAATGGATTGCTTTCTTTTTAATTTCATTTATAATTGCAAATGTGTTTTTAGCATATGTAATTGGGTCTGATGAGGTTTTAGCGTATATATCTGACGGTCCAATGGCTCATATTGGAATGTTAATAAAATTATTAGTATTTACAGCCATATTTTATTTTGTATTTGCTTGGTTTAGAGAGCAGGTTTGCATTATTGTTTGTCCGTATGGAAGATTGCAAGGTGTTTTATTAGATAATAAGTCCATAAATGTTGCCTATGATTTTGTAAGAGGTGAAGGTGATAACGGTAGAAAAAAACTACGTAAAGGCGAAGATAGAGACGAATTAGGTCATGGTGATTGTATAGATTGTAAACAATGTGTACTAGTTTGTCCAACAGGTATTGACATTAGAAATGGTACACAATTAGAGTGTATAAATTGTACAGCTTGTATTGATGCGTGTAATGAAATAATGGATAAATCTGGTTTTGAGCCAGGTTTAATACGTTATGCATCTGAAAACGATATTGAGAAAAAAGAAAAATTTAAGTTCAATGCTCGTTTAATAGCTTATTCAGTTATCTTAACAATTTTAGTAGGCGTTTTATTGACGATGTTATTTTTAAGAAATGATGTGGAGGCTACCATTCTAAAATTGCCGGGACAAACGTTTCAATCAACTGAAACAACCATAAAAAATGTGTACACCGTTAAATTAATTAATAAAACAACTGAGAATATTGATGATGTTGAGATTAAGTTATTATCTCATAAAGGTGAAATTCAAATGATTGCAGGACACATGAATGTTGAAAAACAAGGGCTAAAGGAAGGAACCTTATTTATTGAAATTGATAAAAAAGACTTAAATTCGTCCAAAGAAAAATTAAAAATTGGAATTTACTCACATGGAAAATTAATTGAAACAACTTCAACTAATTTTACAGGGCCAATGATTATAAATTAATAAATAATAGCAACAGATGAAATTTAAAATTAGTTGGCCAGCAGGTATTATAATAGCATTAGGCTCTTTTATGATATTTATCTTATCATATGTTTATAAGGTTATGTTTTTACCACAATATGACCATCATTTAGTTTCTGAAGAATATTATAAAGATGAGTTGAATTATCAAAAAGAAATTGACGAGGAAAATAAAGGAATTGCTCTAAAGGAAAACATAAAAATCAGCAAAGATCCTTTAGGTTTAACTATTTCTTTTCCAAGTGAGTTTGAACCTTCAACAATAACAGGTTTAATTTCTTTTATGAGACTGTCTAATGATAAAATTGATTTTAGTATACCAATTAAACTAAGTTCAAATACCTATTTGATTGAAGATAAAATTTTGGTACAAGGACGTTGGGATGTAAAAATTGAGTGGGTAGTGAATGGTAATACTTATTTATATAAAGAAAAATTAACATATTAATATGCTTTGGACAGCATTTGTTTTAGGATTGGCAGGTAGTTTTCATTGTATTGGAATGTGCGGCCCTATTGCATTTGTATTACCGATTGATAAAACTTCAAAAGCACGAGCAATCTATCAGTCACTTTTGTATCATTTCGGTAGGTTGCTAAGCTATAGTTTAATAGGTTTTTTCTTTGGCTTTATAGGTAAAGGACTGTATTTAGCAGGTTTTCAACAGCGGTTATCTATTTTGATTGGAGTTTTAATGATTTTTATTGTTTTAATTCCTGTAAAAATTTTCAATAAGTACAATTTTTCGAAGCCTTTATACCAAATTATAGGTGTTGTAAAACAGCGATTGGGTCTATATTTAAGCAAAAAATCAAATAAATCTATTTTTTTAATCGGATTTTTTAATGGTTTTTTACCATGCGGATTGGTTTATATGGCATTAATTGGTTCTATAGCAACAGGTGAACCTTTAGAAGGAGCCTTATACATGGCACTTTTTGGGTTAGGCACCGTGCCATTAATGAGTGTTGCTATTTTTTTAGGAAATGTTCTTAATTTAACTGTTCGAAAAAAAATTCAAAAAGCGATACCAATTTTCATTGTTATCATCGGATTATTATTTATTTTGCGTGGGCTAGGGTTGGGGATACCATATATTTCGCCGTCAGATGCTAAATTGCAGATTTCCAATAATCCAGCAGATTGTGTAACCGTGGAAAATGAATAGTCGTATGGATGAAATTCAAAAATTAACACTTCAAGATTTTGAAAAGTCAACTTCAAATAAACAAATTCGTAAAATAATTAAGGAGAAAAATATTTCTTTAGAAAAAGTAAGCGCTAAAATATTTTATGAAGAGGAATTAAAAAAATTACAAATAGAACTTGTTAAATTTCAAAAGTGGGTAGTTAAACATAATAAGCGTGTTGCTATACTTTTTGAAGGGCGAGATGCTGCCGGAAAAGGAGGGAATATTAGACGTTTTACCGAACATTTAAACCCAAGAGCAATGCGTGTTGTTGCTTTAACCAAGCCTACGGAAGTGGAACGAGGACAATGGTATTTTAGACGTTATATTAAAGAATTACCAAACTCAGGCGAAATTGTTTTTTTTGATAGAAGTTGGTACAATAGAGCTGTTGTTGAACCTGTAATGGGTTTTTGTGATGAGCATCAATATGACAATTTTATGGTTCAGGTCCCTGAATTTGAACATATGTTGTATGAAGATGGGGTAGTACTAATTAAATTTTGGTTTTCTATTTCAAAAGATGAACAATTAAGTCGTTTCAATCAGCGAATTTCTACGCCTTTAAAACGTTGGAAGTTTAGCCCTGTAGATAGAAAAGGACAAGAATTGTGGGACAGTTATACTCATTATAAAGAATTGATGTATAGTAAAAGTCATACAAGTTATAGTCCTTGGATAATTGTACGCGCAAATGATAAAAGATCAGCGCGTTTAGAAAGTATTCGTCATGTATTATCATTGTTTAATTATGAAGGAAAAAATAAGGCGTTAACAACATTACTGCCTGATCCAAATGTTATTTCAAGATATTATCGTTCAACAAAACAAATTGACTAACCTATGGAAAACTTTAAATTAACCGAAGCGGACGTTGAAATTTTAAACACGAATAAAGGGTTAAAAGCGCTTCTTTGCAAAGAACCCTATAATTTAGAAAAGTCAGTTCGTTATGTGAAATACGAAAAAAAACTTAAAAAATTACAGGTTGAATTAATTCGTTTACAATCGTGGGCAATTGCTGAAAATGAACGAATAATTGTGATTTTTGAAGGTAGAGATGCTGCTGGAAAAGGTGGGGCAATTAGACGAACTACCGAGCGAATGAATCCTCGTCATTTACGGATCGTAGCGTTGCCAAGACCTACGGAAGATGAGCAAACTCAATGGTATTTTCAACGCTATGTGAATCAATTTCCGAAAGCAGGAGAAATAATATTTTTTGATAGAAGTTGGTATAACAGAGCTGTTGTTGAACCTGTAAATGGGTTTTGTACTCAAGAAGAATACGAAATATTTATGCGTCAAGTCAATGATTTTGAACGTATGATTACAGAATCAGGTATTCGATTGGTAAAAATTTATATGTCTATTTCTAAAAAAGAACAAGAAAAACGTTTTGCGGATATAAAAGCGAATCCTTTAAAACATTGGAAAATGACGCGTGTTGATGAAAGAGCTCAAGAGTTGTGGGATGTTTATACAGGATACAAAACAAAAATGTTTGAGAACACAAAATTAGGTGGATTGCCATGGAAAATTATTCGTGCAAATAAAAAGACCTATGCACGTGTGGCGGCAATTAACCATGTTTTAAAAAGCATTCCTTACGATAAAAAATTAGAAATTTAAATATAAAAAAATGCCTTAATAATGTAAAATTAGTAAGGCATTTTTTATGAAGCATATATTTTAAATTTCGAAATTAATTCCCAAAATAATATTTCTTCCAATATTTTCAATTCCGTCAGATTTTAAACGAGATAAATGTGAAATATATGATTTGTCGAACAGATTATTGGCGTTTAAATTTATATCAAAGCTAGTTTTACCAATTAAAAACGTTCCTCCTATAGCTAAGTTTGCAACAGAATACGCTTTAGAAGCAGTTTCAACACCACTAACGTTACGTTGTTTAAAGGTGCTTGAAACATTAAATGAAGCATAGCTGTTAGATAACCAACTATTACTATTAAACTCTGTTCTAAGGGTGTTATTCCAATTGTTTGCAGGGATTAATGGTAAATAATCTCCGTTTTGCTTTTTACCTGTCACATTTTCAAAACTACTTTCAAAATGTAACCAATCTAAAGGATGTGGATGAAAATGAACACCAATTTCACCACCATATAAATCAGCATTATTTTGAATATATCTGTAAACAACATTTTCATCAATTATTTCAGAAGTTGGACTTGTATATATGTAGTTATTGATAGTATTATAAAACCCATTAACAAAAAACTCAAAATGATCTGTATTGTATTCTAAATTTATATCAGCTTGTATATTTTGTTCTGTTTTTAAATTACTGTTTCCAATTTCATATCTATTTGTACCTTCATGAACTCCGTTTGAACTAAGTTCAGCTAAATTTGGAGCTCTAAATCCTGAGGCTAAATTAATACGTGCTACCCAAAAGTCGCTTAATGTAGCTTTATATCCTAAAGAAGCATTAAAACTATTATACGATTTGTCAATAGCTTCAAAAGAACCTTCTTCACCTGTAATTCCGTATGTATTTGTAGAAATAGCTCTATTATCAAAACGTAAACCCGCTTGTAAGGCATTCATCTTCCATTCGTAATTTGCAGTTCCAAAAATACCTATATCATTTGTAATTGCATCCGGGATTAAATATTCTTCTCCTAAATTATCGTTTTTTTGATGCATACCTTGTACCCCTAAAATGGTTTCAATTTTCCCGAATTTTGGCAAATAATACTTAGCTCCATAGTTAAAAGTGTTTAATTTCATTTGTAAAATAGCTTCTGGGCTATCTTCAAATTCACTTCTATCATTCGCTATATAACTAATATCTATTCCTAATTTAGAGTTTGAAAAAAACAATAGGTTATTTAGACTAAATAAGTGATTAAAAACTTCTTGTCGTGGGTAAGTGGTGCTTTTACTTTTAGTTTGTTCGGCAATGCCATCTTCAGGAATTCCTATATCTAATTTGTTATAATTGTATCTAAAAACACTCGAAATTTTCGAATTATTATATCCAATACCAGTTTTAAAATCGGTTTCGTTATAGCGCGTATTTGTTACACGGTCTCCATTAGAAATTTTATAGTCGGAATGTGTATTATAGGTTCCTCTTGCTAAAAACTTCCATTCATCGGTGGATGTTTTTAGGCCTAAACTACTGTTACTTCCTAAAGTATTAGAGAATAATTTTTGATTAAAGTCGGCTTTCAATGTATTTGCTTCTGCAAATTTTTCTGGATTAAAATAAATAACACCACCTAAGGCGTCAGAACCATAAAGTAAAGAAGCAGGTCCTTTAATAACTTCAACATTTTCAACACCAGCATCATTTAAACCCAAACCATGTTCGTCTCCAAATTGTTGGTTTTCCATACGGGCACCTTGTGAGTATACTAAAACTCTATTGCCGCTTAAACCTCTAATTACAGGTTTTCCAATAGAAGTACCTGTTGAAACTTGAGAAACCCCAGGGATGGTTGTAATACCTTCTATTAAGGTAGTAGCTCCTTTTTGTTGCAATGTTGCAATGCTTTCATGCACTACTTTCATAACGTTTTGAGATTGTAGTTTATTAAAAGGAGTAGAAACAATTATTTCATCCATTTTAAAAACAGCATCGTCTAAACTAATATTAATAATGGTTTCTTTTTTTGAAATCGCTACCATTTTAGTTACTGATTTATACCCAATATGCGCAATGGTTATTTTAAATGTATTGGTTGGTATGTTCTTTAATTCATAATAGCCAGCTTCATTTGAAGACGTTCCAGTGTGTAAATCTTCAATATATATTTCAGCTCCAAATAATGGTTTATTTGTAGTAGTTGTTATAGTACCCGATATTTTATTTTGTGAATAGGCAAATAGAGATAGTCCTACCACAAGTAGGATGCTTAAATTTAATTTCATTTAATGTAATTTTTTATTAGTAACTAATTGTTATTGAGGTTTATACTAATAAAATAGGAGGTGCTCTGGATGATTTGTAATGAAGGTTTACGGTGTGTGTTTGAGCTTCAGTAAACGGAATAAGTTCCTTGCTTTCAATAATTTCAGGTGTTGTTGTTGCTGAATTAAAGTCAATTTTAAGGGTGTTTATGCTGAAGTGAAAAACAGAACAGTCAGTTAGTGTATGTGTGTCAAAATGAATTTTATTTTGAGCCGTACAAGTGTGTTCATGTTTTTCAAAAGAATGTACAAACTGTACTGCAAAAGGAAGCAGTACAGTTAGTACAAGTATAAATGAAATGCTATGTTTAAGTTTTGTTTTAATTTTTATAAAATTATAAAGCAAAACTACTAATTTATTTTGAATCCTTTAAACCAATTTTTGTTAAAATGGTTTCAAGCAAACACCAATTTGTAAATGCAGATTGGATTAAATTTACACCAATAAATGCGGTAAACCATAACCAATTGATGTTTACTTTTACGGCTAAAATCAGGCTAATTAATATAAATGAACCTACTAAGATTCTAAAAACTTTATTTTTCATATTTTTTATTTAATTTGATTTTTCAACATTTAGTATAACCACGTGAATTTTTGAAGCAGTTACTTGTTTTGCATTAAATTCATTTACTAAGTTAAAGAGTATTTCTGTTTTTTCTTTTTCAGCAAATGAATAAAACATTAATGATTCGCTTTCGTTCATTTCCGATCCAAACCAATTACTTTCAACGGCTTCCTCAGTAGAATCTCTAAAACCTTTAATATCTGTATATGAAAAAATTTTAATCTCCGATTTTTTCAATATCTTTTTGACTTCTTTATCGAAATCCTTTATGGCAGTAATTATAAGTAATTTCATATTTCAAAATTTTTAATTCTTTATTTTTTGAATAAAATAACACCTCCCTAACCCTCCTCAAGGAGGGAATTCATTTAGGGCTTCATATCTCACTTCTGATATCTAATGTTTTTTCATTTTTCAATCTTCAGACTTCGGTCTTCCGGCATTTTATTTCTCATTATTCTTTTCCCACTTCTTTTTTTCAGTCATATAATAAAGTAATGGCACAAC
>JAGPIQ010000151.1 GCA_018054895.1 Lutibacter sp.
TTCATAAGCTACTTTATGAGCTTCGCCTTCTTTGTGATTATGACCTTCGTGTTCAGTTGTAACTTCTGTTTTTTCATTTTTATTACAAGAAACTACACTTAATATTGCAATGGTAAAAGCCAAAATTAAAATTGATTTTTTCATGATAATTTTATTTATTTAGATGAATTATTGTTGAATATTATTAATGTGCGTGTCCGCCACCGCCTTCACTTTTTAGTAAATGACTTTGTACATAATACGCTCCTTTTAGTACAATTTTTGCATTAGGTTCTATTTTTTGAAGTAATGTTACTTGCGTATATCCTAATTGTGTAGTTCCTGTTTTTACTTCAATACGTTGAAAATGGAATGTTTTTCCTTCAGCTTCTTCATGCTTATCTCCATCTTCGTGATTATGTCCTTCTTTTTCGTCATGTGCAACTTCTTCTTTGTGACCTTCTTCTAAAACAAAAATAAACTCTTTACCATCTGCTTTTATAATAGCTTCCGAAGGTAAAGCTTTAACTGTATTTGCTCCTGCATCTATAAGTGCATTTACATACATTCCTGGTATTAATTTTTGTTGATTGTTTGAAATATCTGCGTGTACAGCAACTGACTTTGTTTCGTTTTCAAATGATTTACCAACACTAAATATTTTACCATTAATTTCAGTATTATCTTGATTTGTTAGAATAAAACGTACATTTTGTCCTTGTTTTACTTTAAATAAATCTTTTTCATACACTAATAAATCTACGTGTAATTTAGAATTATCCACTATATTCATTAAAGGTTTACCAGCTTCAACATTACTACCAATTTTAATATAAATTTCTGTAATATTTCCTGAAATTGGAGCAATAACAGGAACTGTAGCAGTAGAATTTCCATTTCCACTAATGTGCAAAGTATTTAATTGTTTTTGCAATGAATTAAATCTTGCTCTTTCAATTTCATAATCTGATTTGGTTTTTTGAAAAACTTTTTTAGAATTTACCTCTTCATCACTTAATGTTTTTTGTCTTTCAAATTCTAATTTTAAATATTCTAAATTACTTTTTGAAGTTAAATAAGATTCTTGAATTTTAGTAAATTCAGGACTTTCAATTGTAGCAATAGTTTGTCCTTTACTTACTCTTTGTCCTTCCATTACATTTATTGTTTTTACAATTCCTGTAGTAAAAACAGATACATCAGCTTGATTTTGTGGTGGCAACTTTGTATATCCATTTGCCTTAATTACTTCGCTTAAATTTTTATCTGAAAAAGTACCTAATTCTATACTTGATGCTTTAAACTGTGCTTCATTTAATTCCACTTCTTTAATTGTTGTTGGTTCTTTTTCTTCAGAATGACTTTCTTCGGTATTCGTTTCACCATCTGCATGTACGTGTCCATCACCTTCTGTATGGCGTAAAGAAAAATATAAAATAATAGCAAGAATTATTGTTCCTACTATTGATGCGTATATTATATTCGATTTTTTCATTTTATTATTTATTATTGATTGATACTATATTGAATTGTAATTATAGTTTGATTATAATTATAAATCGCTTCGTAATAATTTAATTGAATTTGACTTGCTGTTTCTATACTTTGAACATATTCCACATAAGAAATATCGCCGTTTTGATACCCTTTTGTTGCATTTTTGATGATTAAGTTAGCATTTGGCATTGCTGTGTTTTTATAATACTCAATTAATGAACCATAAGTGGTTAATTGTTCTGATTGTTGTTCTAAATGACTTTTGAATTGCTGATTTATATAATCTGCATTTTTCTGTTCTCGTTCAATATTTGTTTTTGCGGCTTTCGCTTTTGCTATATTACTCCCTGCAAATAGAGGGACTGCAATACCAACTGTAAATCCTTGAAATTGAGGAGAATTATTATAATAGGTTGATGTTCCGTTTACATCTTGATTACCTGTAATAGATTGCAAAAAATAACCAACTGAAAAATCTGGACTTAATGCAGATTTTTCGACTTTATGTATTGCTTGCGCTATTTGAACTTGTTGATTTGCTAATTGAACTATTGGATTTTGTTTTACCATTGAACTATCAACTTTTGCCATAGCTGGATATGGCACAAATGAAGTGTCTATTGCTATAAAATCAGTTTTTAGATCTAAAATTACTTTTAGCTTTGATTTTTCAATTGCAATTTGTGCTTTATTTTGCTTGATTTTTTGTTCTAATTCTTGCTGTTTAGCCGATGCAATTGTTTTTTCTAAAGCATTTGTTTCACCAGTTTGAAACTTTAAATTAGCTGACTTTACAAATTTTTGCATTACCACATTTTGCTTTTCTAAAACGTCATTTTCTTTTTCATAATACAATAAGGTATTCCAAGATTGTCTAATTGAATAGGTTACTTCTTGTTTTGAAACACCTAATTTAGTTGCACTAGCATTACTATATTCTTTAAGCAAGTTTCTTTTTGCACTTATTTGAAAAGGATTAAAACTTTGACTGATATTAAAATTTTTATCTTGAGCTTGCGAATTTATTTGCCCAAAAGTACCTAACAATTCCGTTTTAGGAAGTTCAAATGCTGTTTTTTGCATTTGCGTTTGCATTTTTACTTCTAATTCTGAAGCTTGAATATTTTGATTGTTTTTTAATCCAATTTCAAGTGCTTGTTTTACATCAAGTTTCTGAGTTTCTTGTGCGGTAACAGTAAATGAACCTAGTAAAAAAGCAATTACTAAAGCCGAATTATTCATAGTTTTTCTTTTAATTTTTATGCCTTTTTCAAAGTATAAATACAGAATTGGTAAAACTATTAATGTCAATAAAGTAGCCGTTATTAATCCGCCAATTACAACAGTTGCTAATGGTTTTTGAACCTCTGCTCCTGCACTACTACTTATAGCCATTGGGAGAAATCCAAGAGAAGCTACTGCAGCAGTTAATATTACAGGTCTTAATCTTACTTTAGTTCCTTCCTTTATTCTGTCATATACATTATCCATACCTTGCTTTTTAAGTTCATTAAAATATCCAATTAACACAATACCATTTAATACGGCTACACCAAAAAGGGCAATAAATCCAACTCCTGCGGAAATACTAAACGGCATATCTCGTAACCATAACGCCACAATACCACCAATGGCAGATAATGGAATAGCTGTAAATATTAATAAAGATTGTTTGATTGAATTAAATGTAAAATAAAGTAATACTAAAATTAATCCTAAAGCAATAGGAACAGCAACAGAAAGTCGTTTGTTTGCTTCGATAAGATTTTCAAATTGTCCGCCATAAGTAGTATAATATCCTTCTGGTAATTTTAGTTTATCGTCTAATTTAGCTTGAATGGTTTCTACTACTGTTTTTACATCAGCACCACGAACATTGAAACCTACAACAATTCTACGTTTTCCGTTTTCACGAGAAATTTGCATTGGTCCATCTTCATATTTTACATCTGCAATTTGTTCTAAAGGTATTTGACTACCTGATGGTAAGGTTACAAATAGAGCTTTTAGATTTTCAATATCTTTTCGACTATCATTATCTAATCGTACAACTAAATCGAAACGTTTTTCGCCTTCATATACAACTCCTGCTGTTTCTCCTGCAAAACCCATACGAACAACTTTATTTAAGTCGCCAATTTTTAAACCATATAATGCTAATTTATCTTTATTGTATCTAATTGTTATTTGTGGTAAACCTGCTACACGTTCTGCTTTAGCATCTGAAACACCTTCAATACCATTAATTAACTGCACTACTTCTTCACCTTTGCTAACTAACATATCAATATCGTCACCAAAAATTTTAACGGCAACATCACTTCTTACACCTGTCATTAACTCATTAAAACGCATTTGAATAGGTTGGGAAAACTCAGTAAACGCACCTGGAATATCTGACAAAGCATGTTCCATTTTTTCCATTAGTTCCTCTTTTGTTTCTGCGGAAGTCCATTCGCTTTTATCCTTCAAGAGAATAATCATATCTCCTGCTTCAATAGGCATTGGATCAGTAGGAATTTCAGCCGAACCAATTTTGGTTACAATCATTTTTACTTCGGGAAATTTATCTCTTAATATTTTTTCTGCTTGCGTGGTTGCTTCTACTTCTTGAGATAATGAACTACCTGATGCAATGATTAAATGTGTTGCAATATCACCTTCATCTAATGTAGGAATGAATTCACCACCCAACGAATTGAAAACAAATAAACTTGCAACAAATAAACCAATGGCAACCGCAATAATTGCTGCTTTAACTTGTAGTGCTTTTTCTAAAATTGGAGTGTAAAAATTATAGATAGCATCAATAATTTTATCGCTAAAATTCTTTTTATGTCCTGTTTGTTTTTTTAATGCCAAAGCCGACATCATAGGGACGTACGTTAAAGACAATATAAATGCTCCTAATATGGCAAAAGAAACCGTTTGTGCCATTGGACCAAACATTTTTCCTTCGATACCTACTAAAGCTAAGATAGGAAGATAAACAATTAAGATTATTATTTCTCCAAAAGCCGCACTACTTCTAATTTTTGATGATGCTTGATATACTTCGTCATTCATTTCTTGAGTGGTGAGTTTGCCTTTATTACTAACTTGGAGTCGATGTATTATAGCTTCTACAATGATAACCGCACCATCTACAATTAGCCCAAAATCGATAGCACCTAAACTCATTAAATTACCACTAACTCCAAAAAGTTTCATCATAGAAATGGCAAATAATAATGCCAATGGAATAACCGAAGCAACCACTAAACCTGCCCTCCAATTACCAAGTAGTAATACTAAAATGAAAATAACTATTAATGCTCCTTCAATTAAATTAGTTTGAACTGTACTTATAGCTTTGTTTACTAAAACGGTTCTGTCCATAAACGCCTCAATTTCTACACCTTCGGGAAGTGATTTTTTGATTTGTTCCATTTTGTCTTTAACCACCTTAACTACTTCACCACTGTTCTCACCTTTAAGCATCATTACCATTCCTGACACTTCTTCGCCTTTTCCATCTTTTGTAACTGCACCATAACGAATACTGCTACCTATTTGAACATTGGCTACATCACGAATAAGAATAGGAATTCCGTTTTGATTTTTAACCACTATTTTATTTATATCGTCGATGCTACTGACCATTCCGACACCTCTAATAAAATAAGCATAAGGTTTTTTATCTATGTATGCACCACCTGTATTTTCATTATTATTTTCTAATGCTTCAAATATTTCAGTGATGGTTGTATTCATACTTCTTAGCTTGTCTGGAACAACAGCTATTTCATATTGTTTTAGGTTTCCACCTAAAGTATTTACTTCAGCTACACCTTTTGTACCGATTAATTGGGGCTTTATTATCCAATCTTGAATGGTTCTTAAATCAGTAGCGTTGTATTTTTCTTCGTACCCTTTTTTGGGAAATACTACATATTGGTATATTTCGCCTAAACCTGTACTAACTGGCGACATTTCAGGAGTTCCAACGCCTTTTGGTATGGTGTTTTCGGCTTCTTTTATTCGTTCTGAAATTTGTGCTCTTGCCCAATAAATATCTACTTCTTCTTTAAATACAACAGTTACCACACTTAATCCAAAACGACTTATGGAACGAAGTTCAACAATATCAGGAATTGATTTAACCGATTGCTCTATTGGATAGGTAATAAATTGCTCTACTTCTTGTGTTGCCAAAGTAGGCGAACTTGTAATAATTTGTACTTGATTGTTTGTAATGTCTGGTAATGCATCAATTGGTAAAGTATAAAGTGAATAACTACCAACGATAACTAATACGAGTGTGAAAAGCCCAATAATAAATTTATTATTGATACTAAAATGAATGATTTTATCTAACATT
>JAGPIQ010000152.1 GCA_018054895.1 Lutibacter sp.
AAAACGATAAATTCTCAACTTCAAATCTTAAAAAAACTATAAATTATTGATTTTAGCTAAAAGCCCTTTTGCAGTAGCTTCTAAATCAGCATTTATCTGTTTAAAATGTGCTTTTTTATCATCTACTTTTTTAACGTTTACTTTTTCGATTAAAGAATCGAATGAAGCAATAGCTTCATCAATAACAGCATCAATTTGTTTTTTATCTCCTTTTGGGTTTACAATTTCCCAAGCGTAACACACTTCAATAATATCACCTAATACGTAGTTAATATCTTTTTTTAAATTTTTAATACTTGACATAATAATATTTTATTTAGAGCGCAAATTTACACGTTTTTAACACATTAAATAATTTTTTACGAAAAATATGTTTAAATATTGAAATAATTTTTTAATTTTGAGACAATTATGAAAGAAAGCTTAAACATACTATCCATTAATAATGCATTTGCAATATCGAATTTTAGTTCGATTGTAGCGGTATGCAATTGGTATGTGATGCATAAACAACAACAGAAATCATATAAAAGCACTTTCATTTAGTATTGAAAAATTTAAATATATAAATATATCTTTAAAGGTGCTTTTTAACAAAAGCACCTTTTTTTATGCAATTAATTATAAATCAAAACCATTTAATTATGAAAAATTTACAAATGTCATCCCAGGTCCGTTTAGTTATCGCCATGTTTTGCGCGCATTTTTTAAGTAAAAAAATAATAACCCCCATACCACTAGTTACACACACCTAAAAAAATTAAATAAAATGAAAACGATAGACACCAATAATTTAACACCGAATAAATACTTCACCGTTACCGAAAAAGATATTAATACAAATAATGCCATATTACCCAATGTTTTGTTCTCAGAAATGGAAACATTTATAAAAAACATTGTTGAAACCACTAATTTTGGCGCGTTATCTTCACCACGTCTTTATAAATTGCAAATTTCAGGAAATGCATTTTTAAACGACAAATTGCTAATAAAATCACAAGTAGTAAAGTACAATGAGCGTGAATTACAATTACAAGCTAAGATTATTCACCCCACCAACACAATAGATTCTACCATTTGTAAAGCTGTTTTTAAATTTACTTTAACAACAACAATTTAAAAAGCTTCATAAATTATTTAGGTTGATGAACCTAAAAAATGGGTTCATCAACCTTTTATATTTTTTTTATTTTCAGGAAGACTTTAATCTGTTTTTCAATTGGTAATTGGTAATTTCCTTCTGATTTTCAATAAGATTGTACTTAAAAAAAATAAAACTAAAAGATCTAATTATTAATACACCTATAAAAACTAAAATTCCATTCTTCATTATTAATTATTGCATGAAATATGCTTTAAAATAATGGATTTATGTAATTTTGCAGCCACAATTAAGTCCAAACTATGGAAAATTTTATTAATAAAATACCTAAAGCAGAGCTTCATTTACATATTGAAGGCACTTTAGAGCCTGAGTTATTATTTGAATTAGCACAAAGAAACGCCATTTCAATTCCTTTTAAATCAGTTGAAGAAGTTCAAAAAGCTTATAAGTTTAATTGTTTACAAGATTTTTTAGATATTTATTATCAAGGTGCACATGTTTTAATTACAGAACAAGACTTTTACGACTTAACTTTTAGTTATTTACAAAAATGCGCGTCACAAAATATAAGACATACCGAAATAATGTTTGACCCTCAAACCCATACGGAGAGAGGTGTTTTGTTTGAAACTGTAATTAATGGTATTTCAAAAGCTTGTGAAGATGCTCAAATTAAACTTGGTGTATCCTCTTATTTAATAATGAGTTATTTACGTCATTTAAGTGAAGAAAGTGCGTTTCAAACCTTAAAACAATCCATTCCTTTTAAGCAGAAAATTAAAGCTGTTGGTTTAGATTCTTCTGAAAAAGGAAATCCTCCTTCTAAATTTCAAAAAGTATTTGAAGCTTCTATTAATGAAGGCTATATTCCAGTTGCACATGCTGGAGAGGAAGGTCCTGCTGATTATATTTGGGAAGCTATTGATTTATTACA
Organism: Lutibacter sp.; assembly: GCA_018054895.1. Taxonomy (GTDB): domain Bacteria; phylum Bacteroidota; class Bacteroidia; order Flavobacteriales; family Flavobacteriaceae; genus Lutibacter. The sequence continues at coordinate 2,043 of JAGPIQ010000152.1, forward strand.
CCTAAAACGTATTGACCATGGAAACAACTCTTTATTAGATACGCTTCTAGTTCAGGAAATAATAAGGCGTGATTTAGCTCTTACGGTATGTCCATTATCCAATCTATCACTTAAAGTTGTTGACGATTTAAAAAACCATCCATTAAAAAAAATGATGGAATTAGGACTCAAAATTACCATCAATTCTGATGATCCTGCTTATTTTGGTGGGCAATTAAATAAAAATTATACTGCTATTCAAAAAGCGCTACATTTGTCGAAAAATGAAATATATCATTTGGCAAAAAATTCATTTCAATATTCATTATTGGATCTTTCAAAAAAAGAAGGTTTATTACGTGAATTAGATATATTTATGTCAAATAATAACAACTAAAAAACGTTAAAGAAAAAAATAGTTCATATGCTTAAAAAATCTCTTTTATTTATTCTTGTTTTATTTATAAGTACTGTTAGTTTTGGTCAGGTTACTAAATTTAAAGACAGTGGCTCAGTAAAAACTCAATTTGATTATTTAATTAATCAATCAAACAACCAATATGATTCGAAAGTTGTAAAACTACAATGGTTGCAAAAATTGAAGTCGAATGTAACCGACACTATTTCGAAATCTAAAAATATTATTACCATTACCACAAATAATATTATTGCTCAACAACAAGAAATTGATAGCTTAAAAACTTCACTAAACACTGCTGAAGAACAGATTACCCAAATGACAGAAGAGCAAAATGAAATGTCTTTTATTGGAATTGGCATGGATAAAACAGGTTTCAAAACACTTGCATTTTCACTTATTATTATTTTTATAATCTTATTTTTAGTTTTCTTCTATAAATTTAAACAAAGCAATACTTTAACTAACGAAGCGCAATTAAAACTGAAAGAGTTAGATGAAGAATTTACGGAATACCGTACTAAAGCTTTGGAAAGAGAACAGAAAGCTATGCGGAAACTTCAGGATGAATTAAATAAGCAAAAAAGGGATTAATCCTTAATTTTTTAGTAAATTAGTTGTACAAAAAATATAGATTATGAAAACAAATATGGGTACAACGGACAAATTTATTAGAGTATTAATTGGTATTTTAATTGCTATTTTATACTACATGGAAATTATTAGTGGAATGACAGCCATTATTATTCTTGCACTTGGAATTGTATTTTTAATAACAAGTTTAATTGGTTTTTGCCCTTTATACACTTTATTTGGTATTCGAACCACTAAAAAGGATTCCTAATAATAAAAAAGCTCAAGATTTAATTAAAAATCTTGAGCTTTTTTATTCACCTGAATAGGTTACAAAATTTCGTGGTGTTTCATATAACGTCACTGAAAGTTCTAAATTTAAATCAATTTTAGATCGTAATTTTTTCCATATTACAACTGAAATATTTTCTGCAGTAGGGTTTAATGTTTCAAATTCAACTACATCTTCATTTAAATTTTTGTGATCAAATTTTTCCTCAATTTCAATTTCAATCAAATCTTTTAAAATTTTCATATCCATCACAAAACCCGTTTCTGGATGAATTTCTCCTTTCACAGAAACTATTAATTCGTAATTATGTCCATGATAATTTTTGTTGGAACATTTACCAAAAACTGTTGAGTTCCGGGCATCTGTCCAATCCGCATTATACAATCTATGTGCTGCGTTAAAATGTGCTTTTCTACTTACTGTTACTTTCATTTTCTTTATCTTTTAACAATTTAGCATATCTTCTTTCATTAAATTCCCATACAAATTTCCAAAATAGCATTGCTCCAATGATAATAAAAAACGCTATATATTTAAAAAATGCTTCGGTCAAATATATCTCTTTAAATGAATGAACAGACAACTCAAAAACTTTGGTTAAAAATGCTGTAAACACACTCCATAAAATACCTGTTCTTAACGCATAACGAAGTCGACCTTCTTTTCTAACTTCCGCCCATTTATTCAAAAAATTAGCTTCTATCTTTCTCATTATTATTTATTTAAAAAGCTATAATAATTTTCAAAAATTATTTTGAACCATTCTGTATACATTGTTGGATTGACCTCAATATCTGTTTTCACATCTTCCAACAACATCCATTTAAAGCTTTCAACTTCTTCAATGTTAATTTTAGGATCTTCATTAAAATAACCAATCATAATATGGTCTAATTCATGTTCTGTTAAACCATTATCAAAAGGCGCTTTGTAAATAAAGGATGTTACTTCTTCCAATTCACACACAAAGCCCATTTCCTCCATTAATCTACGCTTTCCAGCCTGAATATTCGTTTCTCCATTTCGTTGATGGCTACAACAGGAATTTGTCCACAACAAAGGTGAATGATACTTCTCTGCCGCACGTTGTTGCAACATTAACTCACCCTTTTCATTAAAAACAAATACCGAAAATGCACGATGTAACACCGCTTTTTTGTGTGCTTCCATTTTAGGCATTAACCCTATTTGTTCGTCTTGTTCGTTTACTAAAATTACTTGTTCTTCTTGCATATTTATTTTCAATTGCTACAAATCTACAAAAAGAATATTCAAAATTGAAATATTTAAAAAATTGAAAAAACACCTTCAATTTTGAATTATTTAATAATTCAATCTTTCCGCAAGAATATCTTATATTTGCACCTCAAAATTTAAACCATGAGTTTTTTAAAAGAAATACAACGCAGACGTACCTTTGGAATTATTTCGCATCCTGATGCTGGTAAAACAACATTAACTGAAAAATTACTGCTTTTTGGTGGTGCAATTCAAGAAGCTGGAGCCGTAAAAAATAATAAAATTAAAAAAGGTGCTACGTCCGATTTTATGGAAATTGAGCGTCAACGTGGTATTTCTGTTGCTACTTCTGTCTTAGCTTTTATTTATAAAGACAAAAAAATTAATATTTTAGATACACCTGGACATAAAGATTTTGCTGAAGATACCTTTAGAACCTTAACGGCTGTTGATAGTGTTATTGTAGTTATTGACGTTGCAAAAGGGGTGGAAGAGCAAACTGAAAAGTTGGTAGAAGTTTGTAGAATGCGTAAAATTCCTATCATTGTTTTCATCAACAAAATGGATCGTGAAGGTAAAGATGCTTTCGATTTAATGGACGAAGTGGAACAAAAGTTAGGTTTAATGGTTACTCCGTTAAGTTTTCCTATTGGAATGGGGTACGACTTTAAAGGAATTTACAATATTTATGAACGAAAATTAAATATTTATTCCGCAGATAATAAACAAACTGTTTCTAAAGGTGTTGAATTTACAGATATTTCGACTCCTGAATTGGATAAAATTATTGGTGAAAAATCTGCTAATAATTTACGTGATGAACTAGAAATAGTTTCGGAAGTGTATCCAGATTTTGATAAGGAAGAATATTTAAAAGGAAATTTACAGCCTGTATTTTTCGGTTCTGCATTGAATAATTTTGGAGTAAAGGAATTATTGGATTGCTTTATTGAAATTGCTCCTTCTCCACAACCCAAAATGTCGGAAAGCCGTTTAGTTGATTCTAAAGAGGAAACAATGAGCGGATTTGTTTTTAAAATTCACGCCAATATGGATCCAAATCATAGAAACCGTATTGCTTTCGTAAAAATTGTTTCTGGAATTTTTAAACGAAATACGCCGTATTTACACGTTCGCCAAGGTAAAAAATTAAAATTTTCGAGTCCAAATGCTTTTTTTGCTGAAAAAAAGGAAATTGTAGAAGAATCATTCCCTGGAGATATTGTAGGATTGCCAGATACTGGTCACTTTAAAATTGGTGATACACTTACGGAAGGTGAACAA
>JAGPIQ010000049.1 GCA_018054895.1 Lutibacter sp.
CTGCTATACTCACCTTCAAGAGAATGGTTTATGCGACAAATTGCATTCTCACCCTCGGTAAATTCTGATACTGCTGAAAAAATTGATTCATATAATTGGCATTTAGAAGGTTTAAATACCTCAGATTTTGATTTTTCAAACGCACAGAACAAAGTTGTATTTGTAAATTTTTGGGCAACGTGGTGTCCACCATGTAGAGCTGAAATGCCCTTGATTCAACAGTTATATAATGATTATAAAGATAAAATAGTGTTCATTTTTGTGACTACTGAAAATTGGCCTACTGTAGATAATTATTTCAAAAAAAATAATTACGATTTACCTGTTTATAATTCAATGTCAAATCCTCCTGAATATTTTACAAAAACTAATAGTATTCCTGCAACTTATATTTTGGACAAAAAAGGAGCTATTATTGTTGATAAAGTAGGTTCGGCAGACTGGAATAGTTCAAAAACTAGAAAATTATTAGATACTTTAATTGCGGAATAAAATAATTTATAGAAACTTATAATAAATTGGAGCTTTCATTCGATTGTAAGGAGCTAATTATGAACTTTTTTTAAGTCAATATATCTTTTTAAATCAAATTATTAAAAGTTTATGGAAAGAAAAAATAACAACTTTTGGTTGTACGGATTGTTTAGATTAAGGAAGTTTTTTTCTTCAATTTTCAAAAAACAGAACTGTTAAAAGTTGAAAACTAGGCTCTAAGAAATTCTATGTTCCAACCTATCTACAAAATATAATGTATGTTGTAACTACTACAATAAAATAATTAAAAAATTAATTGATGTTTAAGTGTAGCGTTTATTGCGAAACCTTCGTATTGACCGTATAACATAATTTAAAATGAAATTAAGAATGAAAAATTTAGCATTTATTTTAGTAGCAGTATTATTAACAGTTGGTTGTACAGATGATTCAGGTAATCAAGGAGGTTATCAAGAATTGCATTTTATTTTTGAAAAAGAATCATATAATTGGACTCCAGGATTTTCAGATTATCTGATGGCGGATGAGGTAAATTATAAATTAGATTCTGTACACACAAATTTACCAGCTCCTTTAGATACAATAAAAAAATCATGGAAATTATCTGGTAATAATGTGAATGGGGATTTGTTTATGTACATTAAACGTAAAATTACGGGGTTACAACCAAATAAAGAATATGTAATTGGCTATAACATAAGTTTTGCATCAAATGTAGCTACTGACGCGGAAGGTACTGCAAGTTCACCGGGTACAGGAGTGTATATTAAAGCAGGAGTTTCTAAAATTGAGCCTAACAAAGTGTTGCAAGACGATGGTAATTATAAGATGAACATTGCAAAAGGAAATCAATCGGAAGCAGGTGAAGATGTACAAGTTCTTGGAAATTTTTCTAATGGTACAGAGAAGAATGAGTATGCTCATAAGGTTTTAAAAAGTACAACATCATTTAAAGTAACTTCAAATGAAAAAGGTGAATTATGGTTTATGGTAGGAGCAGATTCAGGTTATGAAGGTGTAACGACTATTTATATTGATAGAGTTTCATTTTTCGTATATTGGGATTTATAAAAGTAATTCACTATGGAAAAACTATTAACACATAATATTAGGCATTCTAAAACAGTATATTTATTTATATTTTATAGCTTAATAGTCACTTTTTCTAGTTGTATTTCTGACGAAAACGGTCTAAATCATTACAGTCCTCCACTTCTTTCAGAAACTATTAACACGAATGTAGTTTTAAAAATTAATAAATCTAATTTTGAATTATTAAATGCAAATAGAGTTAAAAATATAAATAAGGGAGATGATTTTAAAATAAATACAGCCAAACGGATAGGTGATTTAATTTTATTAAATGTAACCTTTCCAGGAGGCTGTAAAGACCATACTTTTGAAATTGTTTGGGATGGAATTGTCTATAAAGAGAATCCATGTAAACTTGATTTATTAGTTATGCATAATTCAAATGGAGATCTTTGTGAAGCACTGTATTCAACAGACCTAGTAATAAATTTGAAAGAATTATTAGGTGACGTAGCTTATAAAAACAGTTGTGATGTGTATGTTTTTAGTACATTTAACGCAACCACTACAGCTAATGTTGTAGTGTTAAAAAACGAATGATTTACCAAAATTAAAGGTAAATAATAAAAACTTGAATATTATATCTGGAAATAATCTTCCGTTAGAGCAAGTAATAGACGGATGTAAGAATGGGAATATTGCATCACAGGAACTGTTGTATAAACAATTCTATGGGTATGCTATGACTATAAGTAGGTTATATACCTATTCAATTGAGGATGCCGTAAGTATTTTAAACGATAGTTTCTTAAAAGTATTTACGGCCATTCAAAAAAAAGACTTTAATGATTCAACACAGTTTAAATCTTGGCTTCGAAGAATTATAATTAACACTGCAATTGATAGTTATCGGAAAAATGTTAAACATTTTTATCAGGAGGATATTGAAGAAGCAGTTAATATTCAATCTAATGACACTAGTATTATTGAAGATTTAACGGTTAAGGATATTTTAAAATTATTGGATCAACTCCCTGAATTACATAGAATTGTTTTTAATTTATATGAAATTCAAGGATTTAGTCATCAGGAAATTGCAAAAGAATTGGAAATTACCGAAAGTACTTCAAGAGTATTTTTAACAAGAGCAAAAAAGAAATTAAGGATTTTAATAAATGAAATCTTTTAAATAGTATGGAAGATAATTTTGATAAAATATTAGCAGATAAAGTTAGGGACTTGAGTGAACATACGGAGTTTCCATACAATGCTGTACATTGGGATGAATTATTGGCCACAAAAAAGAAACGAGAAAAACGTGTATTTATGTATTGGCGTGTAGCTGCAATTCTTTTGGTAGGATTGTTTGTTGGAGGTTTAGGTAATTATTTCTATCAAAAAAACAGTAGTAAAACACAACCGTTGTTGATCGAAGATACTATTAATAAAGACATTCGAATTGATAGTTTAAAAAATAATAAAAATATTTTTATAACAGAATCTACACCAGATTCTATATCAAAAACAAAAAATCCAACTATTCGAAACAACAAATCAATTGAGACTTTAAAAAATAGAAATAACCATTACGCTATTCAAAAAAATAAAAATGTCACCGATACTTTTTTAATGAATGAAAAAGAAGTCGTAGTAGCTGAAAATTCATCGAAAAGTATAAATGAGGCAGTTAATTTAGAGGTGACAGAAGTAAATAAGCCAATTAATAAATTAGAAGTAACAACAACTAAAAAAGCAAAAAATAATGTAGTTGGAAAAACAAATTTAGAGGAATTAGTAGCTTTTGAAGATGTTGATATTGATGCGGATAACATGAAAAGTAAGGGTGTTAAAATTGGAATGGATTTTGCTCCAGCGTTTAGTTATAACCAAATAAATGCAAATGCGGCCGTTGGGTTTACTGGTGGAATAGTAGTAGACATTCCTTTAAATTCAAAATTAGGTGTAACCACAGGAGTTTATTATGCCAATCAAAAAATAGATTTAGTTGGAAATCAACAATCCGTATATGTATATGACGCTGTAAATAAGGCGAGTAGTATTCAAGAAGTGTCAAAAGAAGCGTTGATTAGTGCTATTGAAATACCAGTAAATGTGAAATATAATTTCAAAGTGAATAAAAAAGATTTTTTTATAGCTGCTGGAATTTCATCAACATCGTATATTAAAGAAAGTATTGAAGAAAATTATATTCAAAATTCAAGAGTAGCTTCTTATAATAGTTCTGACTCAGGCAATAGTTTTGTACAATATGATTTGGTTCAAACAGCTACGAAAGTTGAAACTCAAGGAACTTCATCGGGATTTAATTTCGCTAATATTGTAAATTTATCTGTAGGAATTGAACTGCCTATTAATGATAAAAAGCAATCCGTTATTATTGCTCCTTACTTAAAATATGGGCTAAAATCTGTTACTACTCAAAACTTAAATTTTTCAAATGCGGGTATTCATATGCGTTATAATTTACATTTAGGGAAAAAGTAAAATATAAAATTTTTTCAAAAAAAACTCAGATTAAGTATTTACCTGAGATTTTAAAACTTAAACCGTTTATGAGAGACTGCCAAAAATTTCAGGATTGTGTCATTACTCCTTTATCTCATTATAAAGTACGCTTTCTCTTTTCAATATTTCAATAACTTGAAATTTCTTTTGAGCATAATACAGGTCGATAATATCAAAAAATTCGCAAAATGCTAAAAAATGATCTATTTTTTCTTTCGGAATTTTTAGTTCATCTGTAAAAAATGACAATCCAAAATCTCTTTTTATTTTGAAGGGAAAATCTATTTTCTTAGCCAATTCTCGTTTCAATTTATGTTCTTTTTCTAATTGAAAATTAGGAATTCCAATACCTGCTGCTGATGGTTTAAATCTGTCAGAACCAGCAAAAGGTGCATCTTGAGATCCATGTATATCGTCTGTCAAACCAGTATTTAAATCCAATTTATTATAATTATGGGTTGGAGTCGTTTCTTTCGGTTTATTTTTAAAATCATACGCCAAATTACCTGTCAGCCCTTTTATAAAAACCTCCTTTAAATTAGTTATAGCAGGAGTTAACCTAATTATAAGTTGCTTTACTTTATAAATTTCTTTTGAAACAACAACTTTTTTTAATTCGTATTCTAAGGAAGAAATGAGTAAGGTATCATTCAATCGAACATTTATTTCAAATGAACCAGCATCATTGCTAATAGTACCTTCAAAAGTATTTTTATTGAAAACATGGGCGTTTACTATTGGCGAATTTTCAAAAATTAACTTTCCAAATAATCCAAATTTTTCTTGAGCATTACCTTTTTCAACAAGTAAAAGGAGTAAAATTAAAAAACTCAAAAGTATTTTCATAGCTAAAATATTGACATTGTTTGGTTTTACAAAGAAAGACTATGAACTCTTAAAATTATATTAACGCGACTGTAATATTTTGTTAAATGTTGCGTAAATTAGTGGTGTAAATAGCTTATAACTTATGAAAAAATTAATAATAGCAAGCACTTCAACGGTGCATAATAAAAAGTATTTAGAGTATATTTTACCAGATTTGTCAATTTTTTTTAAAGGGATACAAGAATTATTATTTATTCCGTATGCACAACCAAGTGGAATTTCTTATGACGAATATACGGCTAAAGTGACCGATGCATTTGAAAAAATACATATAAAAGTGAAAGGAATTCATGAATATACCAACCCTATTGACGCTATTAATAATGCAAAAGCTATTTTTACAGGAGGTGGAAACACTTTTTTATTGGTGAAACAATTGTATGATCATAAGTTAATTTCAGTTTTAAAAAATGTTGTAGAAAACGGAACTCCTTATTTTGGAACCAGTGCAGGTAGCAATATTGCGGGTTTAACCATGCAAAACACCAATGATATGCCCATTGTATATCCGCCAAGTTTTACAACTTTAGGATTTTTAAATTTTAATGTAAATTGTCATTATTTGGATCCAGACCCAAGTTCTACACATATGGGAGAAACGCGAGAAACACGAATTAATGAATATCACAAAATAAATGCAACAGCTGTTTTAGGTTTGCGAGAGGGGAGTTGGCTGGAATTAATTGGAACTAAAGTCGTATTAAAAGGAAACTTAAATGCTCGTTTATTTCAGCAGGGAAAATTACCTACGGAAATTTTTCCAAATTCAGATGTGAGTTATTTAATGTAAATTTAAATAGGAAGCAACTAAAATAGCGTCTGGTGAATTTTTAATGGTTTCACCCAGTTTAGTATAACAATTTTTTATTTTAAGGGTGTCAACGCTGCTGGATTTCAAAAGATCATTTATTAAAATTGGAGCGATATAAGAATTTTTATGATTTAAGATAAATTTATAACTAAATTCTTTAAATTCAGTTTCAATAGACTTCATATCTTTTTCAATTTCATCTAGTCGCTGTACATCATTTTCCAACCGTGCTTTTTGAAAATGCGGATATAAATAATCAATTTTATTAAAAATTAATTTTGAAGCATTTTTGTATGCATTCAATTCATCATTTAATTTTGAACCTTTAATTATGGGGTCGTTAAAATTTTCAGAATCAATAGTAATAGTAATATTTTGATTTTCTACAATCAATAATATTTTTGAATAATTACTGTCAAAAGTTAATACAAAACGTTCGGGATATTCCACAATACCATTGATAATAAATTTATTATTCGTTATGGTTGCAGAGTCTACAGGGAAAAGAGATTTATTTACTAATTTATTCAAATAGACTTTTTTAGCCTCAAAATTGCTAATCGTGCCTGAAAGTTCAAATTTGTTAATTGAAGTATTTACAGCATTTTTTGAAGAATCACTGGAGCATGATGCTAAAGCTATAAAAAGTAGCGCTGTAAATACCCAATATTTCATATATAATTAATAATTTACATATTCAACAACTTCCAAACCGTAACCTGTCATACCAATTCTTTTTTTAGTTGAAGGTGTATTAGAAAGTACTTTTAGCTTCGAAATTTCTAAATCGTGTAATATTTGTGCCCCAATTCCGAAATCTTTATCATCAGGCTGAATTTTTGGTACTGAATTTTTACTGGCTTCTTGAGATGTTTTTAACAAAGACAATCTATTAATTAAATTAAACGATTGATTTTCTTGACTGATAAATACAGCAGCACCTTTTCCTTCATCACTAATAATTTTAAATATTCTTGAAAAAGAATCATCAGGACTTGTAGTTAATAAACGAATAATATCATTATTAATTAAAGAAGAATTAACGCGGACTAATACAGGTTCATCTTTAGTCCAAGTGCCTTTAGTTAGCACTATATGAACTTGGTCATTAGTAGTTTGCTTGTATGCTTTTAAATTAAATTCACCAAAACGTGTTTGAATAGGAAAGCTTTCTATTTTATAGATTAGTGAATCATATTTCATTCTATATGCCACTAAATCTTCAATAGAGATAATTTTTAAATCGAATTTTTTAGCGACTTCTAAAAGTTGTGGTAAACGAGCCATAGTTCCATCTTCGTTCAAAATTTCAACTAATATTCCTATTGGTTGAAAACCTGCAAGACGTGCTAAATCGATAGAAGCTTCTGTATGTCCAGTTCTTCTTAAAACACCACCTTGTTTTGCGCGTAACGGAAAAATATGTCCAGGTCTTCCTAAATTTTCTGGTTTTGTTTCTTTTTTAGTTAATGCTTTAATAGTTTTAGCTCTGTCTTGTGCTGATATTCCGGTGGTACAACCTTCCCCAATTAAATCAACAGAAACCGTAAACTGAGTATTGTGTAAAACGGTATTTTTGCTTACCATTAAATGTAAATCTAATTCCTCGGCACGTTCTTCAGTTAAAGGTGTGCAAATTAATCCACGGCCGTGTTGCGCCATAAAATTAACCATTTCAGGAGTTACCATTTCAGCTGCGGCAATAAAATCTCCTTCATTTTCTCTATCTTCATCATCAACAACAATAATAATTTTACCGTTTTTAATGTCCTCAATAGCTTCTTGAATTGTATTTAATTGAATATTATTTGTTGAAGTTTTCATTATTATTACTCTGTTTTTTTATATTTTGAAAAAAATCGTTTTATAGTATCGAATAAACTATCTATGTTGAAAATTCCTACACCAGCAGTTGCTCTTTTAGTTAAAAAGAACCCAAAAGGCAAGAGAATTAAAGTAGATAACCAACTCCCAAGCAAAGTAGAAATAGCACTTTCTTCAGAAAGGTTTCTACCAAGTTGCGTAATAAAGAAATAAATGACAAAAATTGTTATTGCCATTATCATTGGAAGCCCAAAACCTCCTTTTCTAATGATAGATCCTAGTGGTGCACCAATAAAAAACAAGACTAAACAAGCCATTGAAAACGCAATTCTATGGCTTAACTCAAAATCATATAAATTTAGCAGTTTTCGCTGTTCTTTAAAACCTTGATTTTGATTATCGTTGCGTGATATAATTCTACGAACATTTTCTAAGGCTTGGCTTACAACCAACTCTTTATTTACTAAATTAAAATTTTCTAAGATTAAAGGATTTAAACTATCTTTTGCTATAGAATCATTTTGTTTATATAGTTCTTTACCATAAAAGCTATCATAGTAGTACCTTGCGTTTAAAGAAACACGTTCGTCAAAAACCGTTTTTTCTTTTTTTGAAAAAGAATCTAATTGTTTAATAGTCAGCATTCCATGATATTCCCTAACCAAAGTATCATTTAATTGTCCGGAATCACTGAAATCAGAAATATCAATATTAATTGTATATGTTTTAAAAGTAGCCCTAGAAGCTGGCATTTTACTCCTGTCACCAATTGAAGATGAACTTTTTAAGTAATCTTCATAATAGTTTCCATTTTCTAACTTTAAGGTCATGTATTTACTACCTTCTTCACTCGAAATTTCACCTTTTTCAGCAGTAATTACTTTTACTTTCCCTTGTCCTTGGCTTAAATCAGCTATTTGAACATTTTTCAGTAAATTTTCTTCTTCACCAAATTTTTCATCAAATTTTATACTGATGTCAGGTATTTCGGTATTAAAAACTCCTGGAGCCAAGGCTAAAGAAGGTTTTTTCTTTTTGATATTTAAGTATAAATTCTTTTGTTTTAATGTTGCCCAAGGATACACATTGTTTAAAAAAACAAAATTTAAGGCACTTAAAAAAACTGTTAATATTACTAATGGTCTAATAATTCTTTTTAAAGAAACTCCGGCAGATTTAATGGCTGCGAACTCATAGTTTTCTGCTAAATTTCCTAAAGCCACAATTGATGATAATAGAATACCAATAGGCAGGGCAGTAGGTGTTAGTATTAACGCTAAATACCAAAGAAATTTGAAAATAAAAAATATATCAATTCCTTTCCCAGCAATTTCGTCAAAGGCAAGCCACAAAGCCTGCATTACTAGAACAAAAAGAACCACAAAAAATGTGGCTAAAAAAGGTTGTAAAAAACTTTTTAGTATGTATTTGTCAAATATTTTCAAACCTATTATTTTGGTTCAGAGATAGAATATTTCTTTTGGTTTTTATATTTGTTCATGTCAAAGATAAACAACTTGTCGGATACTGGCTGATTTGTTTTAAAAGTTCTTACTTCTAATGTGGTTACAGTTTTATTATTTCCAGTTTCAATAATATCATATATATGATTTGTTTTTGCATCTACACCAACCAATACGTTTTTAACATCTGATTTAGAATCAATAGGTGTCAATTTTACATATTGAATTTTAACGCCTTTAATAGTTTTTAAAGCATCCATAGCAAAATTAAAACCAGTTTTATAAAATGAAAACATTTTAGACGGTGTAATAGTTTCATCACTGTTTTTTGAAGGTTTTTGTATGATTACTTCTTCATCTTCATGAATAATTAAGTACGACTTCGCTCCATCAAAAACTTGCTCAGTTCCCATATAATTTAAATGGTATTTATCACCTTTTAAAGTTAAATTACCCATTGTTTCTTGATGTACGTTTGCTACGTTATTATCTAATTTATGATTAAATTCAATATAGATGTTTGAATAACTCAATGCTTTTTTTGAAGCCTGATCTAACAAAGCACGTGCTTCTTGCGCTCTTTGACTGTAAGAATTGATACTTAATAAAACGATTACTAGGGTTATTATTTTTTTCATTTTTAAAATTGTAAACTTAATTTATACTCCTTCATTATCTAATAAAAAATTTAGCGCATTTTCATCAGCAACTAATACCAATCGCGCTTTACTACCTTCAAAAGGACCTACAATTCCAGCAGCTTCTAATTGATCTATTAATCTACCGGCTCTGTTGTATCCTAATTTTAATTTCCGTTGTAATAATGATGCTGATCCTTGTTGTGCATGTACTATTACAAGTGCTGCATCTCTAAATAACACATCACGTTCGCTTATATCATTATCAAGACTTATGCCAGTTTCTTCTCCGCTGTATTCTGGAAGCATATAAGCATCTGGAAAAGCACGTTGAGAACCGATAAAATCAGTAATTTTTTCAACTTCAGGAGTATCAATAAAAGCACATTGTAATCGTACAATATCATTTCCTCCTGAAAACAACATATCTCCTTTACCAATTAATTGATCTGCACCCGAAGTATCTAAAATAGTACGTGAATCAATTTTTGAAGTTACCCTAAAAGCTGCTCTTGCAGGGAAGTTGGCTTTAATAATACCCGTAATTACGTTTACCGATGGTCTTTGTGTTGCAACAATTAAATGAATTCCAATAGCACGTGCTAATTGTGCTAAACGCGCAATAGGTGTTTCTACTTCTTTACCAGCAGTCATAATTAAATCGGCGAATTCATCAATTACCAACACAATGTAAGGTAAAAATCGATGTCCGTTTTCAGGATTTAATTTACGTCCTTTAAATTTGACATTATATTCTTTTATATTTCGAACTAATGCTAATTTTAATAAATCGTAGCGTTCATCCATTTCAATACACAAAGAATTTAAGGTATGTACAACCTTTGTAGTATCTGTAATAATTGCTTCTTCAGTATCCGGTAATTTGGCTAAATAATGACGTTCAATTTTATTGAATAGTGTTAATTCTACTTTTTTAGGATCTACCAAAACAAACTTTACTTCAGAAGGATGTTTTTTATATAATAATGAAGCCAATACTGCATTTAAACCAACGGATTTTCCTTGTCCGGTTGCACCTGCCATTAATAAGTGAGGCATTTTAGCTAAATCTACCACAAATGTTTCGTTTGAAATAGTTTTCCCAAGAGCAATAGGTAATTCCATTTCTGAATTTTGAAATTTCACTGAAGAAATAACAGACTTCATGGAAACCATCGTCGGTTTTTTATTTGGTACCTCAATACCAATAGTTCCTTTACCAGGAATTGGCGCAATAATACGAATTCCCATAGCGGATAATGAAAGTGCAATATCGTCTTCTAAATTTTTTATTTTAGAAATACGGACACCAGCTTCGGGAACAATTTCATATAAAGTTACCGTTGGTCCAACGGTAGCTTTAATTCTATCAATACCAATATTGTAATTGCTTAGTGTTTCAACAATTCTATTTTTATTGGCTTCTAATTCTTCTTGATCTACGGAAATACTTTCGTTGTAATCACGTAATAAATTCAATGTTGGAAATTTGTAATTACCTAAAGATAGGGTAGGGTCAAATTCTCCAAAATCTTTGACAAGTTGGTCCGATAAATTTTCTTCTAATTGGTTTTCCTCAACAATTTTTTCAACTGCGATTTCAACTTCGTCAGATTTTTCATTAGAAGGAGTAATTATTTTAAAATCTAATTCATCATCAAATGATTTCGGCATAGGTTTTATTGCCGAAACAGGTTTTATAGGAAATTCAACAGCTAATTTTTCTTCTTTAGGGGGAGAAGGTATGTTAACTGGTATTGGGGCAATATCCTTATCAACTGATTTTTTTTGATTTTCAATGGTATCTATTTCTCCATCATTAATTGATAAATCATTTTTCTTAGATTTTAGGATTATCTGTAATTTTTCTGGAGTAAATTTTATTCTGATTATTAAGTAGCATAAAAACAAGAAACCTAAAGAAAGAAATAGCCCTGTTTTCCCTACGAATTGTTGTAAATAATTATTAATTTCAAATCCAACAACTCCGGCTAATAAAGCATTTTTGACAGGTAAAAACCCTAAAGAAATAGAAAGCCATAGAATACCTAAAAGTCCCCAAAACCAAAGTTTTCTAGTTTTCTTATAATTTCTATTTAAAAAAACAGCATTTCCAAAGAAAAATATAAGGATAGGAATATAAAGTGCAGCTACACCAAAGCCATTATAAATTAGTTGATGACTTAAACTGGCGCCAATTTTACCTAGTAAATTTTGTACACCTGAATTTTTGTCGTTAAATTGGTTAAGTTGACTTTGATCTAATTTCCAATTAAAAAAATAGGAGATAAATGTAATCATTAAGAAAACAGCGAAAAACACTATAAAAGCGCCTAAAAGCAGTTGTGTTTGTCTGTTTCCAAAAAATAATTTGATTTTTTGAATGATGGACACTTCTGTTGTTTTACTAGTAGTATTTATCTTTTTTGCCATTGAATAAAGTATCTCACAAAAATAGTTAATTAATGCAATTGCTATTAATTAACTATATAAATTTAGGAATGTAAATGATTAAACCAATAATTATGGCGAAAATTGCTGCAAAAAAGGCTGCTCCAGCAGAAATATCTTTAATACGTCCAATAGTTTTATTGTAATCTGGGTGAATAAAATCGCATAGTTTTTCAATACCCGTATTTAAAGATTCTGCTACCAAAATAAGTGCAATTGCAAAAATTTGAAATAGCCATTCGGTAGCAGAAAGTTGCATTATAAAACCAAAAATTGTTACAATAGCACCAATTGATAGTTGTGCAATAATACTTTTTTCAGAAGTAACTAAGATCCAAAAACCTTTAGCAGCAAATTTTACCGATTTTAATCGATTTTTTAAAAAATTAGTTTCTGAATTCATAAATTATAGAGCTTTTAAAGCAGCTTCATAATTAGGTTCGTCTACAATTTCAGGAACTTGTTCTGTATAAGTAACAACACCTTCTTCGTTAATTATTACAATAGCTCTTGAGTGTAAATTAGCTAAAGGACCATCTTTAATTGTTAATCCATAACTTTTTCCAAATTTTCCTTTCGCAAAATCAGACAATGTAATTACATTTTCTAATCCTTCAGCACCACAAAAACGTGCTTGAGCAAACGGTAAATCTCTAGAAATACATAATACTTTTGTGTTTTCTAAATTACCTGCTTCTTTATTGAAATTTCTTACAGAAGCCGCACAAGTACCAGTGTCGATACTAGGGAAAATGTTTAAAATTAGTTTAGAACCTTTAAAATCTTTTAATTTAACTTTCGATAAGTCAGATTTAATTAAAGAGAATTTAGGTGCTTTTTTACCTACTTTTGGTAATGATCCTTCTGTTTTAAAAGGATTTCCTTTCAATGTTATTTTTGCCATTTTGTATATGTTTTAAAAATTAAAGTTATTAAAAATTAAGCGCATTTTTATGCTTAATTTAAATTTAATGTTTATTTATTAATTGTTAGTTAAATAATCAGCAATTCCTTTGTGAGTTGCCTTTAAACCAGCTTTATCTTTATTCCAGTTTGCAGTACAAGCTTCACCGTTTTCTTCACTAAATTGCAATGCATCAACCATTCTAATAGCCTCGTCCACGTTTCTACCTAAAGGTACGTTTACAACTTGGTGTCGATCCATTTACTACCGCTTGTGCGCTAAAATTTGGTGCGTTTTTACCAACTAATACAGCCATTTTTATGATTTTTTTAGTGTAAATATCATTTTTAGAGTGCAAAGGTACACATTTAAAAGTTGAAATAAAATGATGTTTATTTTATATTTTTAAGTATAAATTACTTTAAAGATAGTTTGATAGCTGTATCTTCGCAAGCTTAAATAAACTATAACATTGAAATTAAAAAAATACACATCTGAGTTTAAAAATAATTTAAAATTAGCAACACCAATAATGATGGGGTCTTTAGGACACTTATTGGTAGGTTTAATTGATGATATTATGGTGGGAAGATTAGGCCCTGTTGAATTAGCAGCAACTTCATTAGGAAACAGTTTGGTGTTTATCGCACTTTCCGTAGGAATTGGTTTTTCATTTGCTATAACCCCTTTAATTGCAGAGTCTGACGGAGAAGGTGATATGGAGAAAGGTAGAAATATTTTTCAGCATGGTATGATTTTAACAACTATTATAGGTGTTGTAATGTTTGTTTTATTATTAATTTTAAAACCTGTTTTAAATTATTTGGATCAGCCTGAAGAAGTCGTTTTATTGGCAATTCCTTATTATGAAATTGTAGCATTATCTATTATACCGCTTATGATTTTTCAAGGATTCAAGCAGTTTACAGATGGATTGTCGCAAACAAAATATGCAATGTGGGCTACTATTTTAACAAATGTTGTAAACGTAGTTTTAAATTTCGCCTTAATTTATGGGTTTTGGATTTTTCCGCGATTAGAAATAGTTGGAGCCGCTTATGGTACTTTAATTTCAAGAGTTGTAATGGTCTTTTTTATGTATTATGTATTGAAAAAAAGGCAAAAATTTGCTTTTTATTTGAAACGTTTGAAATTAGCTGAAATAAAAAAAGAGTTTTTTAATAAAATAATGCGTTTAGGTTTTCCAACTGCTTTACAAATGCTTTTTGAAGTTGGATTGTTTACGTCAACAGTAATATTAGCGGGAACTTTTGGAGCTTTACCACAAGCAGCAAACCAAATTGCATTAAAATTAGCATCTACTACTTTTATGATAGCTGTTGGAGTAGGTGTGGCGGCAACAATTAGAGTGGGGAATCAAATTGGTTTAAAAAATTATGTAAATTTAAGAAGAATTGCATTTTCAAACTTTTTATTAGTATTTATTATAATGTTTGGTTTTACAATTGGGTATATGTTTTTAAAAGATATCCTACCTTTAATGTTTACAGATAATATAGAAGTTGTTCAAATGGCATCGAGTTTATTAATTGTTGCAGCTGTTTTTCAGTTGAGTGATGGATTACAAGCTGTTATTTTAGGAGGTTTACGTGGTTTGCAAGACGTAAATATACCGTCAATATTAACTTTTATAGCGTATTGGGTTATTGGTTTTCCTGTCTGTTTTTACTTAGGAAAAGTGCTGGATATGGGGCCTCTAGGAATTTGGATTGGCTTACTAGTTGCTTTGTCAAGTTCTGCTTTTATGCTATTTTTACGTTTTAACTATTTATCTAACAATTTAATAAAAGAAAACAATGAACTTACCTAAATTTTTATTAGGCGATAATACTGAGCATCAGGACGCTATATTTGTAATTCACACTGAATTTCCACGTTTTGTAATTAATTTGGTGGATGATGAAATAGAGTGGTTTGAAGATTTTGATGGCGAAGATCAAGAAGAATTAGAAGTTCAAGTGGCAACGTTAATTGAAGAAGCCAGTGCTTTTTATGATCGTGAAATGAAACGTTACGGCGAAGAATAATTTTGTAAATTCGACTCGTTTTTATTTCATAAAACTCAGGTTATAAAAGGGTTGTGCTAAAAATTCCGTAATTTTGAAAACAATGTAGTTATCAAAATTACGGAGTTATAAAAAATCTTATTTTTTGGCACTTTGAACTAATTCCAATTTACTAATATTGGTTTTAGTTGTAAAAATACCATAATTTATAAAAGCATTATTTTTCTCAATTTTTTCGATAGTTCCAGTGGTATTACTATCTAAAATTTTAACGCGATCATTTACTTTAAAAACGTAGTCAGCTTTTTGTTTGGCTATTTTTTTATCTGTTATTATTTTTTCTTCACGAACTTTTTCAACGGCAACCATCACTTCTTTTTCAACAATTTTTAATTTTTCTTCTACTTGTTTTTTCTCCGAAGAAAGTTTTTTCTTTTCACTTTTAGTTTTTGGAGCAGGTTTTATAGGGTTTTTTATGGCGTGTTTTGTTTTTTCAACAAGTACCCACTTGTTTAATTCAGTTGTAAATTCCTTTTTATTGTTAGTTTGGAAGTATTTATTTAGTAAATCATTTACTTTTCTTCCGTAGGAAAGCATTTTTTGATTACTGTCATACAGCTCTTGAAAGCTTTCTAATTTTTCTTGAACTTTTTGCTGCTTTTCCGTTAAATTATCTGTTTGCTCAATCGCTTTATTTTTTTCTTGCTCTAAGGTTTCAGAGGTTTTTTGAAGTTTATTTCGTTCCTTTTGAAGATTTGAAATAGTTTTATCTAAACGTACTTTTTCGCCCTCTACACGCTTCTTAGCCTTGTTTATTAAGCTATATGGAATTCCATTTTTCTGTGCAACTTCAAACGTAAATGAACTACCAGCCTGACCAATAAATAGTCTGAATTTTGGTTCTAAAGTCTTTTCATCAAACTGCATATTGGCGTTAGAAACATTTTCCAATTCACTCGCCAGCACTTTTAAATTGGCATAATGTGTCGTAATAATACCAAAGGCTTTTTTTTCATAAAACTCTTCTAAAAAAATTTCAGCCAAAGCTCCACCTAACTCAGGATCACTTCCAGTTCCAAATTCATCAATTAAAAACAGCGTGCTTTCATTACATTTTTTTAAAAAGTTACGCATATTTTTCAATCGGTAACTATATGTACTTAATTGATTTTCAATAGATTGATTATCTCCAATATCTGTTAAAATATGGTCGAATATATATGTTTCAGAACGTTCATGCACAGGAATTAACAAACCACTTTGCAGCATTGCTTGCAATAAACCTATTGTTTTTAGAGTGATACTTTTTCCACCAGCATTTGGACCAGAAATAACGATAATCTGTTGTTTTTCATTGAGTTCCAAGGTTTGCGGAATGGTTTCAAGTCCCTTTTTTTTATTTTTCACCCATAAAATTGGGTGATAGGCATCTCTTAAATAGACCTTTTTAGTAGTACTTATTTTTGGCAAACAAGCATTGATGTTTTTTGCATATTTAGCTTTTGAACCAATAACATCTAACTTTATTAAATATTTTTGATATTCCGTTAAATTAGGCGCGAAATCACGTAAACTATTGGTAACTTCTTTTAAAACACGAACAATTTCTTCGTGTTCATCAAATAATAAATTTTGTAATTCTCTACTGTATTGTAAGGTTGCTTCAGGCGCAATATACACAATACTTCCTGTTTTTGAACTTCCTAAAAGGCTACCACGAACCTTTCTTCGGTGCATTGCTTGCACCGCCAAAACTCGTTGATTATCTACAACTGATTCTTTAATATCATCTAAGTAACCAGCACTATTGTAATATGTTAGTGCTTTTGTAAAACTCGCTCCAATTTTTCCTCGAACTGAATTGATTTCTGTTCTAATTTGTCGTAAAGTAGGTGAGGCGTTATCATTTACTTCACCAAAAGGAGTGATGTATTTTTGAATAGTTTCAATAATAATTTTCTCTAAAGCTATTTCTTCAGACTTTAAAAATAGGGTTGGATAATATGCTTTATAGGTGTTGAAAAATTTCAATAATTCAAGTACTGTTGAAGTGCTATTTGCTATTCTTAAAAATGCAGCAGGATCTAAATAACTATTTTCAATTTTCAACAGAAAAATATCTTTCTGAATATCATCAAAATAATGGTTAGGAATCCTGTTATCACTAATATAAGTCGATAAATATTCGTTGACTTGTAATAATTCAATAGCGAGCTTTTCTTTAT
This sequence comes from Lutibacter sp., assembly GCA_018054895.1. GTDB lineage: Bacteria > Bacteroidota > Bacteroidia > Flavobacteriales > Flavobacteriaceae > Lutibacter. The sequence continues at coordinate 17,285 of JAGPIQ010000049.1, forward strand.
TTCGAATGGGCTTAATTTTTAGTATCGCCACCTTTCCTAAATCAGAAATACAATATTCTTGTACCGATTGTAAAATGGTATAAAATTCAAGGTCGTTTAATGTTTTTTCTGATATATTACTCATAAAAGTGCTACTTTTGGAAAGTTTGACAAAAGTATAAATTTAAGATGAAAAGAAGTAATGATTGTTAAAATTGCCGAAAGTTGGAATGCTATATTGAAAAATGAGTTTGAACAGCCTTATTTTAAGGAACTTACAGAATTTGTAAAAGACGAATATAAGACTAATAATTGCTATCCAGAACCGAATAAAATATTTGAAGCATTTAATTTATGCAGTTTTAAGGATTTAAAAGTAGTTATTATTGGTCAAGATCCATACCACGGACCAGGTCAGGCACATGGATTGTGTTTTTCTGTAAATGAAGGAATAGCACATCCGCCTTCACTCATAAATATTTTTAAAGAATTAAATACGGATCTTGATATTCCATATCCTACTTCTGGAAATTTGGAAAGATGGGCAAAACAAGGTGTTTTATTGTTGAATGCTACGCTAACTGTTCGTGAACACGAGGCTGGTTCGCATCAAAAAAAAGGTTGGGAGCAATTTACAGATGCCGTAATAGCTGCCATTTCTGAAAATTCTGAAAACGTGGTGTTTTTGCTTTGGGGTGGGTTTGCCAAAAAGAAAGGAGCTAAAATTGATACTAAAAAACATTGTGTATTAACAAGCGGACATCCATCACCTTTAAGTGCGAATAGAGGGTATTGGTTTGGAAATAAGCATTTTAGTATGGTAAATAATTATCTGATTGAAAATGAATTAAGGCCTGTTAATTGGTGATGAATATCAGTTCTTATTCATTAGAAAAATAGTATTTTTGAAACTTAAAAAACAAGAAAAAATGAAAAATAAGATAGCTATCATTATTGCAGTATTTGGTTTATTAGTAATTGGTTGTAAAGAAAAAGGAAGCTATTCCAAAATGGATACTCCAACAAATACTTCTTCGGATGACTTGCATAAAGTGGTCGTAAAAGAAGTGGTGGACGCGGGAACTTATGCGTATTTAAATGTAACCGAAGATGGTAACGAATATTGGATGGCAATTCCGAATATTCCCGTAACAATTGGTAATACCTATTATTACAACGGTGGTATGGTTATGGAAGATTTTATAAGTAAACAATTAGATAAAACATTCGATTTTATAACGTTTGCTGAAGGAATTAGAGAAACAGAAATGGCTGCTGCTGTAACTAATGAACATGTTCATAGTCAGGAGCCAGGTGTTACAGAAGAATTAGTACCAATGGAAAAAATTGAAAAAGCTAAAAATGGTATTTCTTTGGAAGAATTATTTACGCAACAGAAATCACTTTCTAAAAAAAGTATTATTGTTAGAGGGAAAGTTATAAAAGTAAATAATGGCATTATGGATAAAAATTGGGTGCATATTGAAGATGGCACACAATTAAATGGAGAAAGGGACTTGACTATTACTACTCAGGAAATTGTAAAGGAAGGTGATATTGTTACTTTTAAAGGAAATGTAGTGCTGAATAAGGATTTTGGAGCTGGGTATGTGTATGACCTTATTATTGAAGAAGGAGTTTTGGTTAAGTAGTGTATTTGCTTGGTAATTAATAGTTTGTATTTTTTATTACGAATAATGCAATATTAGGAAATTGAAATTATTTTGGAAGAAAACTTACCTTTAGATAACAATTCATTTATTGAAAATAGGCAAACTATTTTAAAAGAAAAGTTAACTTTATTACAGCAAGAATTAGATGAGATTCAACAAAAAACGTATGAATTTGAAGCTGTTTTAAGAAGCCATTTAGAAAATGAAATTGTAGAAGAGCAAGAGTTATTCGTACTTTATAAAAAAGTTCAAAAGGCTAAAAAGTTAAAACGATTAGCGCAAAAAAATAAAGGTAAAAAAACTGTTGAAGGTATTTTAGTTATTAAAAAAATAGTTTCTGAAAATATTGTTGAAGACCAAAAAGAATTGAAACGTTTGTACCGTGAAGCCATGTTACAATCGCATCCCGACAAATATTCATTGCACGAAGATAAAGTTGATTTAGCTACTGAAATTACAACAAAACTAATAGAAATCTACCAATCAGGTGATTTAGAAAAATTACGCGATTTTCACGCTCATATTTGTAGTGGAAACGCATTAAGTTCTATTGATTTGTTTGATGTAACTGCCAAAATAAAATATGATGATGTGTATTTGCAAAAAGAAATTATTGCTGTAGAAAAGCAATTAGCTGAAGCAAAAAATAAATACACCTATCAAGTTCTAATTACCTATAAAAACCCATTAACGTATATATTCGAACTAAAAGAATTTTATGATGATCGGATTTTTAAACTAAAAAAGAGAACTCGGAATTCACATAAATTTGAATTATAAAACAAAAAGGTCGTTTAAAATCAATTTAAACGACCTTTTTGATATAAAAAT
>JAGPIQ010000153.1:0-2165 GCA_018054895.1 Lutibacter sp.
AATATTCTAAAAATAAAAAAATTCCATTGTGTATTTCGCAATATATTTTAGAAAATTATATAGATATGGTGCTATTTTGGGACATTTTAACAATTTATAAGTCTAACAAAAGTAACCTTTTTTTTTTAATTAAAAAAATGAATTATAAAAATTATTATCAAAAAATGATATTTGGACAATAAAAAGATAAAATAGGAGTTAGCACCACCAGCAGAAATTGGGTCAGCAATAGCAATAGGTGCTGTTTGAGAAAATCCACTAAACCCTGCTAATAAAAACAAAATAGCAATGGCGTAATTTTTTAAGGAAAGCTCGTTAATTTTGGAAAATGAGTAGTTTTTTTTCATAAAAAAATTTTCTAATATTAAATTTTCGAAGGGATTGTTTCTTATTTTTAAAATAATTTGAACCTATCGACAATAGATGCAAATATAGAAAGTTAAATTGTTTTTTGTTAAAAAAATGTTATTCTTTTTAAGAAAACTTACAATACTTAAATATTTGACACCTTTTTACCTATAAATAGTAATTTTTTATAAAAATAAAAAAACTAAACTTTAAATTTTACATATAAATATAATCACAAAAAATGGAATAAATCACTGTTTACACTAAAATTAATATAAAAAAAAACCAATATACCACCCCTATTACACCCAATCGATATTTTTAAAATAACACTTTATAGTAAATCTCACTATTATACTTGTGAAATGAAGGATCCTAGCATTGGTTTGTTATAAAAAAATAAAATAACGTAGAACTAGTTCCTAAATTGGAACCATTTAAAAAAACGAGGAGTGACATGTATTAAAAAATGCTCTTCAATAACATACATTATTCCCTTTTAAAATTAACTACTCCTTTTTATTATTTATATTTTAAAATGAGTAAGCTATTAAGTGAAATTAATTTTTGGTAAAAAAAAGAGCAACACACCCAACTATCAATATATATTATAGTTTTTTATATTTTAATATTTTTTATTTATAGAAAGTGACTTTATTTAAATAGATTTAAGCGCTTTTTTTTTTAAAGACAGTACAATTTATTAATGAATTAATACAGGTTGTTAAAACAGCTTTAAATAGATTTTGTTGTTTTTTTATCCGATTTTAGTTAAATTTTTTCGGAAAATAGATTCTCAAAATATAAATTTTAAAGAAAACAGGTAATAGTAATAAAAAATCCAAACTTTAAAAAAGATGTAAGTTGTGATAGCTATTTATGAACTCCTCTTGAAATATTGAATTTTAAGAGTTGTACTTAGATAGAATATATTAAAAATTCAGGTAACGGAATATTAATTTTTAAAGTAATACCCATTTCACACGACCAACTTCTCCAGTTTCTAGCAAAACTTTTATACCATGTGGATGTGTTGACGAATTAGTTAATAACCGTTTTACGGTACCTTCTGTTAACTCACCAGAACGTTGATGTTGTTTTTGAATTACTTCAACTTGTGAACCTATTTGAATATTTTCCCGTTGTTTTCCTTCTATTTTATGTTCAGACATTTCAATACTAATTTTAGCGAAGATACTTTAAATTTAAAAAAATGGATGTAATTATTGATGCATCATACAAAAAACTCGAACTAGCGTTTAAAATAATTCCTAAAAATGGTCTTAATTATTAGTTTGGAACCTCCATAAATTCCTTTTTTGTGTAAAACTCTGTCAACTTTTCCGATCTTGATTTTTGTAAATTATGAGCTGAATTCGTTACATGATAATGACGTACATCATGCTCTTTTTGGCGTTCTGAACTAAAATTTGAAATTCGTTTTAAATAGCCAATCACACGTGTTCCGTAATCAATATTTGTAGAACCACATTTACTGCATTTTTGAAGTGTTTTTTTATCGATATGATTGCATGAATTACAGATAGTTATCTTTATATTAAAACAGAAATAATTACAACCTGCCAACGCTGCAGCATTAATTAATTTTGAAAAACCTTCTTTATTCGGTGCTTCTTCTAAATTTAAATGCAAGGCAGAACCACCATCTAAAAACTGAATCATGTCTTTTCCGTGCAACATTATTTTATCCAATGTATTCATTGTTTCATCTTCCACTGCATAAAAATAAGAGTTATAACAATCTCTTTCCACTTTTAATCCTGCTTCTCTATCCCATTTTGCATTTTTCACTCCTA
>JAGPIQ010000153.1:2265-5794 GCA_018054895.1 Lutibacter sp.
ATCTACAGGTTTTCCATCTTTTACCAACATTGCCGCTGTAACTACTGGAAATGTTAATACTGCTTTTTCTCGTTCCGCATTGAACCATTTCATAAAAAATTGCTGTACTCTTTTTAAGTTTTCCCATTGTGGTTTGGTCATATCTGGAAACACAAAACTCCCAAACATACTGTTAAAATACTCTTGATCGTACAATGAAATATTCCAAAAAACAGATTGATAACCACGTGCCGCAGCTGGTTGATTTACTGCATACACCACGTGTTGCAAATGATTTTTAATTGTTTTTGTATTCGTTTCTAGGTAATTATCACCATAATCTTTAGAAGCAAAATAATCGAAATACATTAAAAATTCTACCGTTGCCAGTGCTCCAGCAAACTGCGAACTGATGGCGAATACCAAGTTTACAAATTCACCACAAAAACTTTCTAAATGTTGAGGCGCTAAACTTTCGCCACCTAATTTTGTTAATCCATCAAATAAAAACGGATACATACTTATAGAAGTGCAATAGGGTTTTAGTGAAGTTTCGTCGTGCACATATATTTCGTGGTTTTCAATTTGGCGGATATATTCTTCCGCCGTTTCAGCACCAAAAAGCTCCGCTATTTTGTTTTTAACTAAGCGTCTATTTACCTGAATATTAATATCTTTATTTAGTTCTGCTTCCATAGTTGCAATGTTTTTTGATGAAACATTGGCATTTGCATCTACAGCCGAACCATCGGCAGCATTGCTGGAAGTAATATAATTTTCAATAAAATTAATTTTTTGTAAAAGCTGTTCTTCGGTTAATCGTATCATAGTTAATTTTTTAAAAATAAATAATTGAGGTTTGTATTTGTAGGCACTTCAATAAATAGTTGGTTGGTAGTTTTGCTGTTTAAACCGCCCAATTCCGATTTCCACTCACCTGTTTTTAACCAAGTTAGTTGCTTTAAAATTACACCGCTAATAGTTTTTTGCCCTGTGTATAAACAGGTTCTGTAATCCATATTTTGGGCAATTCGTAGGTTTTTAGTTAATTCCTCTTCATGCCATTCGCCCCCCATAAACAATACAGCCGTAGCAAATCCCTTGTATTTTAATAGCGTTTCTTTATAAATTTCAGCAGTTAATTCTTTTCCATTCTTCTCATTCCACAAAAAAGGAGAATGACAACCTTTACAGTTGATTTTACAACCCGTAATGGTAAAGCAAATACTTATTTCACCAGGAATTTCTTGGAAAACCACTGATATTTCGGAGTAATTCATCTTATTTATATTTAGACCTGTTTTTTGGGAAAATTATTCACCAAAAACACTAAAATTTATTGCAAAAATGTACTTTATATTCCAATTTTTTATCCCGAAAAAATGCAATACTCTTTCCTTTGGCAGGTCTTCTGACTTCATCATTTTTACGGTCTTCCCATCAAATATTGACAGTGACAAAAGAATGTAAAAATTTAGCGATGCTTTACAGCTGCGGGAACAGTTTAGGTTTTTCACCTAATTCCCTTTTAATCATAATTATTAGAAAATAATTATTGAACCAAATTCAATTTCAAATGTAGGCAGGAATACTTTTAATTGTACCGTAGAGAAATTTTAGTTGTTAACTAGTTATTAACACTAAATAGTCTTTAACTCAATTTTACACATTAATGCGTATTTTCAATAGGGTTTTTGAAGTTGAATTTTTCTTGAGGAATAAAACCTTTTAGCATTAATAATATGCCGAAAACCATTAATAAAATTCCCATTATTCGTTTAACTTTATACGTTACCGAAGGCGTTAAATATCGTTTTAACTGTTTTGCTAATACAATTTTACCTATATCAGTAACAAAATAACTGATGATGATTACCGTAAAATAATTGAAAATTTTAGGACCATTCATTTCTAAATTAGAACCCACAATTACAATCATTCCCAACCAAAAAGCAAGGACACCAATGTTTATGAAATTTAGAATAAATCCTTTTAAAAATAATTTTATATAATTTGTTTTTTCTGGAATTACAAGGGTTTCATCATCTACTGCCCTTTTTTGACTTTTATCTAAATAGGAAATTAAGCCATACACCAGCAAAATTACACCACCAATAAAAAACAATCGCGGATCGTCTTTAATGCGTTCCAACAAACTTTTACTTCCAAAGTAGGCTATTAATATAAAAACAACGTCACCTAAAACCACCCCTAAATCGAAAGCAATAGCAGCGCGTGCACCTTTTAAAATACTGGTTTGTATGAGCATAAAAAAAACAGGACCTATCATAAAGGCGAGAAAAAACCCGATAAATATTGCTTCTTTAATTTCGTTAAAATTCATTTGTTGAAGTTAGAATTGTGAAAATACACATTTTATTAAACATCATCAAAATCTATTTTTATTTTAGAAGTTATTGGATGCGCTTGGCAGGTTAAAATAAATCCTTCTTCTATTTCTTCTTCAGATAAAATGGAGTTTACATCCATCACCGCTTTTCCTTCTACAACTCTTGCCATACAACTACAACAAACACCCCCTTGACATGAATATGGAGCGTCTAAACCTTCATCCAACGCAGCCGTTAAAATCAGTTTCTTTTTAGACATTTGAAACGTTGTTTCTTCGTCGTCTAACAAAATTGTTATTTCTGCATCCCCTTCTAAATCCAAACTTGGAGCTGCGCCTGTTGGATACATTGTTGTAAATAATTCGAAATGAATCTTGCTGCCAGAAACATTATTCTCCTTTAAGGTTTGAGTAACCATGTTAATCATTTCCTCTGGACCACATAAATAATAACCATCAAAATCCGTTGTTTTAAATTTATTTTTGATAATTAAATTCACTACAGATTTATCTATTCTACCTAAAATAGCATCACCACTCAATTTTTGACTTAATACGTATTGTACAAAAAAACGTTCCGGGAATTTTTGTTGAAGCGCATCAATTTCAGCTTTAAAAATAGTGTCTTCGGTAGATTTATTTCCGTAAACCAACACAAACGTACTGTGAATTTCTTTCAGTAAAACTGATTTTATCATTGCCATTACCGGTGTAATTCCGCTTCCAGCAACAAAGGCTACGTAATTTTTTATGTGTGAAGTAGCCGTTTGTAAAATAAACTTTCCTTCTGGTGGCGCTACTTCTAACACATCACCAACTTTTAAATTTTTAGTTGCATAGTTAGAAAAAAGTCCATTTTTAACCTCTTTAACAGCCACCCACAATTGGTTACTTTCTGGTGAAGAACAGATTGAATAGGAACGTCTTATTTCCTTACCTTCAATGGTTGTTCGTAGGGTTATATATTGACCACCAATAAACTTGAATTCATTGGCTAATTCTTGTGGTACTTCAAAATTTATGGAAATTGCAGACTCCGTTTCTTTTACAATTTCTTTTACGGTTAACTTTTTAAACCTCGGCATAGTTACTTATTTAGTTTACAAAAGTAATACATCTAAATTCAAAAAATAGTAACTTTACACGTAACATTTTAACTAAATGAAAGACATATTTTAAAATTGCTAACCTAATTTATAT
>JAGPIQ010000154.1 GCA_018054895.1 Lutibacter sp.
TTGGGGACAACGTATATTTAATATTGAATCATCAGAATATTTCCTTCAAAATAATGCGCAAGGTGAAACTAATTTGCACAATATGGTAGTTGATGGTACGAAAGTAAATAAATTAATTTTCGGTCAGTTATTAACCCTTGTGCTGGTAATATACCTACTAATTTTACCTGTATTATACAGAAAATTTGATAAAATTAAAATATTAACAGATACTTTTGCTATTCCAATTGTACAATGGCAACATACTATAGCATTTCTGCTTTGTACCGGTGTTCTATCATTTATTGATTCTAACAGAAAATGGGAAATTTATGAATTGGCGTTTAGTGTCATTTTCTTATTGATTTTTATAAACCCTTTTAATAAAAATATATACTCTAAAGTTTCAATTTCTTCAAAAGAAAAGTAAATAAAAGATATACTAAGGGACCACTTATAAGTCCAAAAACCATTCCCGTAAGTACGTCTAACGGAAAATGAACACCTACATAAATTCGACTATACCCTACAAATAGAGCCCAGGATATAAGCATTAACATATATATTTTATGTTTAAAATTTAGCACTAAACTAAAAAACACGGCAATTCCCATAGAGTTTGAAGCGTGACCTGAAAAGAAAGTATACAAGCCACCACAACGACCAGAAACCAATCGAACATACTTCATTAAATCAGGATTATGGCAAGGTCTTAAACGTTGAAAACCATATTTAAACATATTGCTTGTTTGATCGGTTATTAAAATTAATAAGACCACACAAACAAGTAAAACACTTAATCTTCTTATTCCTAACTGCTTAAAAGCTACATATAATAGAATGATATAAAATGGAATGAACGTATATTTATTTGTAACAAATAACCAAAACCCATCCCATTTTACTGTACCTAAATTATTTAAATACAAAAACAATGTTTCGTCTAACTTTATCAACTCTTCAATCATATCTTGTTATTGTAATTTTTAATTACTCGAATCCTACTAATTCAACTTCAAAAATTAAATTTGTATTTGGAGGAATAACACCACCTGCACCTTGAGCTCCATACCCTAAATGAGCAGGAATATACAAAATCGCTTTATCTCCAATTTTTAATTCTTGTAAACCTTCTTTAAAACCTGGAATTAAACGAGCATCCGGTCCGTATTTTGTTACAAAAGGAACGTACCCGTTTTGGCTATCACTATTTTGATCAAAAACCTCATAGCTTTTCGCAAGTTCTTTATAGCTTGTATCAAACAAATTTCCATCCGTAAAATACCCTGAATAATTAACTTTTACATTCGTACCCGATTTTGGTTTTTCTCCTTTATTGGTGGACGTTATTGCTATTTTCAACCCAGAAGGTAAAACTCTTGCTTTTTCAAGATTCACAGCAAACCGAGTCAGCGTTTCTTCAATAACTTTCGCTATTCGTTCTTTTTTATCATCCACTTCTTTTTGATGATCTTTATACATTTTTGTAAAAACAGATCCAGCTTTAAAATTTTTAGCTGAACTACCTACTTTAATAATCTCTACTTTAAAAATAGTATCATATTGCGCAATTGAATCTACCACAGTTTGACCAATCAGCACCTTTCCAAATATAGTGTGTTTACCATCCAACCAAGGAGTTTCTTTATGTGTAATAAAAAACTGGCTCCCGTTGGTTTCAGGTCCTGAATTTGCCATTGAGACTACACCTGGAACATCGTGTTTAAACATTAAATTCCCTTTATCATCTTTTGGAAATTCATCCATAAATGAATATCCTGGATTTCCTGATCCTGTTCCCAGAGGATCTCCTGTTTGAATCATAAAATCTTTAATTACTCTATGAAATATGAGTCCATCATAAAATGGTTTTCCTTTCAACGAATCTACCACATAGCCATTTGTACCTTCTGCTAGAGAAACAAAATTAGCAACTGTAAATGGTGTTTTTTCATATTCTAATTTTAATAAAATATCTCCTTTATTGGTTTGCATATCCGCATATAACCCATCTTCTAAATCAGCATATTTAGCTGGTTTACAAGAAACAACAGCTACTAACGTTAACAATAGTACATAGCTTGACACTTTAAATAGTTTCATATAAAAAATAATTAAAATTGAAATTTTGTGTTAAAAATAAGATTTTATTCGCATTTGAACATTGCATTAAAAAAAAATATCACCCTTAAAAAAATAAGGATGATATTTTATATGTATAAAAAAGTGTTGTTATTCCATCACTTCTAATAATTCAACTTCAAAAACTAAAGGAGCAAATGGCTTAATTGGTCCACCTGGTTGAGGAAATGCACCGTACGCTAAATCTTGAGGAATGAAAAACTTGAATTTTGAACCTGCTTTCATTAATTGTAAACCTTCAGTCCAACCTTTAATAACTTGGTTTACACCAAATTCAGTAGGCTCACCTCTATCAACTGAACTATCAAAAACAGTTCCATCCGTTAATGTTCCATGGTAATGAACTTTTACTCTAGAAGTAGCAACAGGAGCAGCTCCAGTTCCTTCTTTTATTACAACATATTGTAACCCACTTGCAGTTGTTTTAACACCTGCAGCTGATTTGTTAGTTTCCATAAATTTTTCACCAGCAGCTTTTACATCTTTAAATTCTTCTTCAACTTTTTTAGACGCTTCTTCTTGTTGTTTTTTCATTTCAGCTTCTTGTCTTTTTTGGAAAAACTTATTCAAAATTTCACCAATCATTTCTGGATTTAATTGAACGTCTAATGAATCTACTCCATTGTGAAAACCTTGGATAAATAAGTCTTTTTCAACTTCTGTGAAATTTGCTTTCACTTTGTTTCCCATGTCTAAACCAAGCGCATAACTTACTGAGTCTAGTTCTGTTTTTAAAGGTTTTTTAGTAACACCTTGACCATTACAAGACATTAATGATACTATAGCACCACATACAAATAACAACTTAAATACTTTCATTTTTTTTATTTATTTTAATTAATTTTACTTTATATATTAACGATTTATTAATACCAATTTTATTATTATCTCCCTGATAACCAAACATTTTGTGTGAGGGAAATAAAAAAGTTACTTCATCACCTTCATTCATCAACTTCAACCCACTTCTTAAACCATCTACAATTTCTTGTTTATCAACAATATATGTTTTAACTCCTAATTCTTCTTTTGTATAAATAATTGAATTTTCAATGTCAAAAACATCATAAACATATACTATTTCATCACCCGTTTTTGGAAAATAATTTTGGTTGCTTTTCACTTCAATTTTATACCAAAAACCAAGGGACGAAGTTATGTAATTATTTACAGAATCCAAACGCATAATTTCCTTAAAATTTCGGTCTTCAAATTCAATGATTTTCTTGTTAATATTTATTGATTCTTTCAGTTCTGAACCCGTTTTATTAACTATTGGCTTACGCGCAGAAGGTTCCATACAGGAAACAAAAATCAACAGCACAAAACAACAAATAGCGCTAAACTTCATACGAATTCAATAAATCTATTTTATAGGAAGGTAGTATTTCTACAAATTTTTCAATAGTTTCATCCAATGACAATAAAGACCTTCCTCCTGCTGCATTATCGTGACCTCCACCATCAAAATGAGCTCTTGCAAATTCATTTACAGAAAATTTACCTTTTGAGCGGAACGAAATTTTTATAATTTTTTGATCGGTATCTTCAATAAAAATAGCTGCAAAAATAATTCCTTCTAAAGACAAAGCGTAATTTACAACACCTTCTGTATCTCCTTTTTGATAATCGAATTCATTCAAATCATTCTGAGTCAACCGAATATAAGCCGTATTTAATTCTGAAAAAACTTTCATATTACTTAACGCTCTTCCTAATAATTGCAAACGCCCATACGAGTTGGTATCATACACATTATTATGAATTTTAGCATTATCAGCACCTTTGTCAATTAAATCAGCTATAATTCTGTGCGTTGTACTGGTGGTTGAAGGAAAACGGAATGAACCTGTATCCGTCATAATTCCAGTATATAAAGAGGTAGCGATAGCTGCATTAATAGCTTCTACTTCGCCTAATTTTTCTAAAAAATGATAAACCATTTGACACGTTGAACAAATAGAAGTATCTGAATACACGTATTTTGCAATGGAATCTGGCTGTTGATGATGATCTATCATTACAAACGTACCTTTAAATTGCTCTAAGGTATTTTGCATATCATCACCTACTCTATGCAATGCGTTAAAATCTAATAAAAATATGATAGTCGCTTCATCAATGGCATTTTTTGACTGCCTGTTTTGCATATCAAATTTAAAAACCTCTTCTGAACCCGGTAACCACTTTAAAAAATCAGGATAATCATTAGGTGCTACAACTGTTGCTGTATGCCCTTTTAATTTTAAAAAATGATACATCGCTAAACAAGATCCTATGGCATCGCCATCTGGATTTTTATGCGGAACAATTACAATGTGTTGAGGAACAGATAATAACTCAGAAACCTCTTTTAAATCACTACTTTTCATACCGTGCAAATATACCATTTATTAAAATACTGAAATTAAATAAAGAGCGTATATTTGTTAAATAAAACGTAAAATTGAATATGAACTATTTAAAAACACTTGTTTTCGTTTCAATTATCTTTAGTTGCTTTATTTCTTGTAAAGAAAACCCTAAAACGAAACCTCCAACACCTACTGAAAAAAGTGAATTTATTATTTCATTTGGCTCGTGTAATAATCAAATTCTTCATAATAATTTCTGGAATGAAATTTTGAAAAACAATCCTAACATTTGGATTTGGGGAGGTGATATTATTTATAGCAACACCACCAATAAAAATACACTTGAACAGAATTACACCATTCAAAAAAACAATGTAGACTATCAAAATTTCTGCAAAAAAGTACCAGTTACTGGAACTTGGGACGATAATGATTATGGTAAAAATGATGGTGGAACTGAATACATTCTGAAAAAGGACTCACAACAGCTGTTTTTAGATTTTTTTGATATTCCAAAAAATGATGCACGCAGAAAACAAGAAGGTGTTTATCACGCTATTGATTTCCCAATACATAATAAATCCGTAAAAATTATTGTGCTCGACACTCGTTATTTTAGAACCGCTTTAACTCCAGATACAATTTCTACCAAAAGATACATACCCAACACATATAATAAAGGAACAATGCTGGGTAAAAAACAATGGGAATGGTTGGAAAACGAATTAAATACTTCCAAAGCAACTTTTAATATTATTGTAAGCAGTATTCAGGTACTTTCTGCAACGCACGGTTTTGAAACTTGGGCGAATATGCCGCACGAAATTGACAAACTTGAAACGCTCTTAAAAACTTCTTCGGCAAAAAATTGCATCCTTCTTTCTGGAGATAGACATGCTTCTGAATTTTCAAAAAAAGACGTTGATGGATTACCATATCCGCTTATCGATTTTACTTCAAGTGGTTTAACACATTCTGGACCTTTAAACAAAATTGAAGAAAATACCTATAGAATTGGTAAATTAATTACAACCAGAAGCTTTGGAATTATAAAATTAGACCTTCTAAAAAGTACTGCCCAATTAGAAATAAGAGGTGATGACAACGAATTATTTGAAAAACACATTCAATCTTACCAATAGAACATTTTATTTCATTCTTAAAGTCCTATATTTGTTGAAATTAATTAAATAAAACCCTAAAAAATGGCAACCAACAGAACTTTTACAATGCTGAAACCAGACGCTATTGAAAATGGACACATTGGAGC
>JAGPIQ010000155.1 GCA_018054895.1 Lutibacter sp.
TTGGTATAATTTTTATAAAAATCATACTCTTCAATAGAAAAATGTCCAATAATAAAACCTTTTATTTCATTTTTAAATGGATGATCCTTTAAAAAAGCGGTTGTAATAAATGCATCTTTTTGAATAGCTGTTGAATTTAAGTTGTCAAATTTTTTCATAACCATATAGTTCTGAAAATACACAAGTAATAAATCATTCAACGATTTAATAATTGGTCTCAAGGTGCTATTTTGAAATTGTTCTAGTTGTTTTGTGGCATCGAAAATCTCCGCATTTGGAATGGATGGTCTTGTTTTCATTTTAAATAAAATTTAATTTGCTAACTCAATAGTATCAAGCAATAAACAAAAAGATTCGTTCTTTTTATTTCCAATTAAAAAACCTAATTCTTCTAAATATTCACCATCAAAATTGGGTAAATTCAATTTTTTTCCTCTAAATGTTGGAAATAAACTAGACAAAAGTATTTCAACTGTTTGCCATTTCCCTGTTGTTTCAAAATTTGAAATGTATGATTCTTGTGTATATTGTGAAGATTTTACTCTGAATTGATATTTTTTGCCATCACCTTTTAAATGAATCTTTATTTTTTGAGAATCCAGAATATTCATTTTATTTAAACGAAATCTTAAATAGGAAAAGCCGCCATTATTTTCTAATGAAACTATACCTGCAAATACTCCATAACCTGATTCATCTAAATAAAACTCGCCGTTAGATTGCCCTCCCATTACGGTATCATTTACTACTTTCCAATCTGAAACATCACTAACTTTACTAAATTTAAAAATTGATAAACTTTTATTAATAACCATAGTTGTTTTAATAGTTTTAAAAATACTTTGTATTAATTGAACGCGCCAAACAACTCAATTAATTTTTTTTGACGAAACTCAAATATTTCAGTCAATTTTGGCTTCACTAAAAAAGGATGAACCAAACAACCTAAAAACCCAAAAGGCACTTTATAATCAATTATATCTTCCATTTCAACACCACCTTCAACAGCTTTTATAAAGTGTTTATGATGCCACAAAGCATAAGGCCCGAAGCGCTGCTCATCAACAAAATACTGTTTGTCAACCACGTGTGCTATTTCCGTAACCCAATTGGTTTTAATTCCCCATATTGGTGTTACTATATATTGTATTATTTGACCAGCAAACATTGGACATTCATCACCTGAAATAATATCAAAACTCATATATTTAGGAGTTATAGTTTTCAAATTTTTTGGATTCGATAAAAAACTCCAAGCCTGATCAATGGTTATAGGTAAACATTGTTTGGATGTTAATCTATATACTGTTCCCTTTGAAGAAAACTTCATAAAATTAATTTTTAAAATAAGAATATGCGTTTAAACTGGTTGCTATAAGTAACCATAAAAAATAAGGTAGAATTAACAACGATTTTAATTTCATACTATTCAAAAAATAAAATAAATAGTAACCAATTAATACTGTTAAAAATACAATTATCCCTAAGGCCAACCCTACCAAATGCTGATTAAAAAAGGCATAGTTCCACGAAACATTTAAAATGAATTGAACCGCAAACAACATCCAAAACACAGGACTATTCTTCAAACCTATTAAGTTTGCTAAATAAACTGAAAAACAAATCATAATAGTTGTCCAAGCAACACCAAAAACCCATCCAGGCGGTGTCCAAGGTGCTTTATTTAATGAAAGATACCAATTGGATTGTGGTCCGTTGTTCATTAAATAGCTTCCAATAGCCAATGCTCCAAAATTTAGGAGCAAAAATAAACCTGTGTATAAGAGCATTTTATTCAAAATATTTGGTGATTTTTGAATTCATTGGTTTTGTTATTGAATAATAAAAATCGATATAATTACCCTTTTCATCTATCAAATATTTTTGAAAATTCCATTTTACACTGGAACTTTTCACTCCGTTTTTTTCTTTGTTAGTCAACCAAGCATATAAAGGATGTTGATTGTCTCCTTTGACATCTACCTTTTCGGTTAATAAAAACGTTACACCATAATTCACCTCACAAAAAGTTTTAATTTCCGATTGTGTTCCTGGTTCCTGACCGCCAAACTGATTGCAAGGAACTCCTACAACCACTAATTTATTGGCGTACTTTTTACTCAACTCCTCCAACTCCGCATATTGACCTGTAAAACCACATTCAGATGCCGTATTTACAAATAATATCTTTTTCCCTTTAAAAGATTTTAAATCAACAGGCTCTCCTGTTATGCTTTTTATTGAAATATCATAAATTGATTCTTTTGCTGTCATATTGTTGTTATTTAAAAATGTTGCTCCTAAAGCTACTATTGAAATAAAGATTGTTGCAAGAATTCCTAGTATTTTCATTTTGTCTATTTTTATAAATTTAACGTTTAATTGTGGTAATACCGCAATCCATTTGAATAATTTGTCCTGACATGGACAATGCTTTATCAGCTATCAAAAAAGAAGCCATTGCTGCAACTTCTTCTGGCTGTAAGTATTTTTTTAACGGATGTCTTTCTTTCATTTGTTCTTTTTGCACATCATTTCTTAATAGTTTAGCCGCTAAAGTAGTTTCTGTAACCGTGAGTGCTATTGCATTTACTCTAATTAAAGGCGCATATTCCGCCGCTAAAGATAGTACCAAACCTTCAATAGCAGATTTTACACTTGCCACACTTGCGTGAAATGGCATTCCTAATTTAGAGGCTACCGTACTAAATAACAGCACACTAGCATTAGTACTCTCTTTTAAATTGGGTAAATACTTTTGAATTGTTTTAACTGCTCCTAAAAAGTTAATTTCATAATCTGCTTTAAAATCTTCTAATTTTAAACGTTCAAAAGGTTTTAAATTTATACTTCCGAGACAATAAATTAAAGCATCAACCGTCTCTAATTCAGGTAAGTCATCAACTAAAATATCACAATTATAATGTTCTAAATTCGCATGTACAAAATCAGGAGCTGTTCTACTAATATTTATAACTTTATTCAATTCTAAATGTGAAAGGGCAATAGCTTTTCCAATTCCCTTACTTCCACCAATAATAACAATTGTTTTCATATTCTTTAATTTAAGAGAATCGAAGTCTTTTTTCAACATGTTGCTTAATAGCTGTCAAACGTTTCATAATATCCATTAATTCTGGATTTCTTGTTTTTTTATAAATTTCATTAATTCCTAAAATTAAGGCCTTCACCTCTCTTGATGCTAAAATTCTATCATTGGTCGTTTTTAATGAAAGTTTACGTTGTTCAAACGCTAATGCTTCTTGTACTAATTCCATAATTTATAGTTTTAAATAATTTTGTAATTCAACAATTTTTTCTGATTGATTAAAAACACCTCCATAATAACTAGTTACTGTTGCCGATGAATCGTCTTTAATGCCTCTTGAAGCCACACATAAATGCTTTGCATCTACAATAACTGCAATGTTCTCCGTTTCTAAAACTTCTGAAAGTTCCAATGCAATTTGATTTGTTAAACGTTCTTGAACCTGTGGCCTGTTCGCAAAGTATTGTACAATTCTGTTAATTTTTGAAAGTCCAATTACTTTACCTGATGAAACATAGGCTACGTGTACTTTTCCAAAAATGGGTACAAAATGATGCTCACAATTTGAATAGAACTGAATATTCTTTTCAACCAACATTTGATTGTATTTGTATTTATTTTCAAACAAGGCTATTTTCGGCTTATTTTCTGGGTTTAATCCTGAAAATATTTCTTCAATATACATTTTAGCGACTCTTTTAGGTGTCCCTTTTAAAGAATCATCTGTCAAATCCAAGCCCATTACTTCCATTATTTGGGCAAATAAATCGGCTATTTTTTCTTTTTTTTCATCATCTGAAAATTTAAAAGCATCCTTAGTTAAAGGAGTTTCAATACCAGTATATAAATGATCGTCACCTATTTCTTCAAAAGTAAAACCATTTAATTCAGTTTCATTAGTTGGGTATTTCAACAAAGTTTCTTGGTGTCTCATAAAGCTTAATTTTTAGTTCGTAGTTTTCCCCTAATAGAGGTTTTAAAATAGTATAAGTAACAATCGCAATATTTTCAACAGTTGGATTTAAGTTTTTAAATGCTGCCACATCTAAATTTAAATTTTTATGATCGAATAGTTCTAAAACATTATCTTTAATTAAATCTGACAACTGTTTAGTATCAATCACATATCCCGTTTCTTTATCAACAAAACCAATTACCGTTACTTCCAATTCATAATTATGGCCGTGATAATTAGGATTGTTGCATTTCCCAAATATTTCCTGATTCTTTACATCAGACCAGTTTGGATTGTGCAAGCGGTGTGCTGCATTAAAATGTTCTTTTCGTGTTATTGCTACTTTCAAATCAATATTGTTTAACTTATTACAATGTAAAGTTAAACATTTTATTTTTAGTTTAAAAGTAATGCTATCTATTTTATATATGCAGTTATAAATTTTAGTGATACTAAATTTAGCATTTATAATTGTTTTTGTTTAACTTTACATATATATTTATTAAACAATAATACATTTAACACAATGGCAAAAAAAAATATAACCATCGCACATTCTGAAATCTTAAACTTTTACATAACTTACCTATTAGAAAAAGGTGACAAACCTGCTTCGGTATATCTATTTTGTAAAGAAAATAATTTTGAAGAACCTTTATTTTACAAACACTTTGGCTCTTTTGAAGCTATTGAAAAAAGTATTTTTCAAACATTTTTTAAAAATACACATGAAGCTTTAGAAAAAAACACAGAATATCTAACATTTGATGCTAGAAATAAATTACTTAGTTTTTATTTTACCTTTTTTGAAAACCTAACGGCAAATAGAAGTTTTGTACTTGCCATTTTAAACAAAAATAAATTCGATTTAAAAAAATTGAATGTTTTGTCAGATCTTAAAAATAGTTTTACCAATTATATTACATCTCTTGATATAGAAACTATTGATTTTAAACAAAAAAACATCGAACAAATTCAACAAAAAGGAATGAAGGAAAGTGCTTGGTTTCAACTTTTAATTACCTTAAAATTTTGGATGGACGACACTTCCGCTTCTTTTGAAAAGACGGATATTTTTATTGAAAAATCAATCAATACAAGTTTTGATTTAATGAATACCACTCCATTAAAAAGTTTGGTTGACTTTGGTAAATTTTTATACAAAGAAAAAATGAACTTAAACTCGTAAAACTATGCTAAAAACAATAGATTCAATACCCGTAACAAAACTACAAAGAGCATCTAAACTCGTTCAAACTGGAGCAAAAGTTGGAGTTAACTACTTAAAATATTATGGAGATAAGCTAACTACAACAGAAAGTATTGCAAAAGAAAAGCTCAATAAAAATAATGCAGAAGACATTTATGATGGATTAAAAAAACTAAAAGGTAGTGCCTTAAAAGTAGCGCAAATGCTAAGTATGGAAAAAAGTATTTTACCACAAGCTTATGTTGAAAAATTTTCGTTATCTCAATTTTCAGTTCCGCCACTTTCCGCACCTTTAGTTACCAAAACCTTTAAAAAATATTTTGGAAAAACACCGAATGAAGTTTTTGATACTTTTGATGCTAATTCTATAAATGCGGCAAGTATTGGGCAAGTCCATAAAGCTGAAAAAGACGGAAAAACCTTTGCTGTAAAAATTCAATATCCAGGTATTGCAAATAGTATTTCGAGCGATTTAGCTATGGTAAAACCAATTGCCATAAG
>JAGPIQ010000156.1 GCA_018054895.1 Lutibacter sp.
GTTTACGTTTAATGGACAAATAGTACTGATGATTACTTCCGCATACTTATTTTTACTATGGATGAAACGGCGTTATTCCATAGGGGTCGTTTTTATTACACTTTTTGTACTATGCGCCTTTAATATTATTGCAAATAAAGGGATCGATGTGATGGTTCCTCGCTTAATGGATACTTTATTAGGGGCTTTAATTTCATTTTTAGTGGTACGCTTTTTGTGGCCAGAGTGGCAATATAAAAAACTACCAGCTTTGTTAAATGAAGCCATACATAAAAATACCGCTTATTTTAAAGCGATACTCAATGAATATAAACAACCAACTTCCGATGATTTAACGTATAGAATTGCTAGGAGAGAGGCGCATAGAGCAGATAACGCTTTAGTAATGGCTTGGCAAAATATGCAGCTTGACCCTAAAAAACAGCAACAATTAAAAAATACAGCATTTACGCTGACTTATTTAAACCACGCGTTGCTGTCGTACCTTTCTGCATTAGGAGCGCATAGAATTCATCCAACTAAAGAAACTTCACGGTTGTTAACTTTTGAAAATCACATTTTAAAAGTGTTGGATAAAACATGTAATTGGTTGGCATCGGAGAGCAATACGGATATAGAAAATATAGAAGACAGTTTAGAAGAAATTAGCGTGCATTTATTAGTAAACAATGAAGATGTTACGCTAATGCAACATATTCTATTGTATAATATTGCAGAAGTTACGTTACAAATAGTAGCACAAGCAAAACTATTTAAACTGACCATTAAAAAATAAATAAATGAATTTAATAAAGCAAGTTGCTATAATAGTAGGGTTTTGGTTTACAGGAGAATTACTTAGTTATGTTACAAAATTAGCAATTCCGGGTAGTGTTTTAGGCATGGTATTAATTTTACTAGCGTTAGAGTTTAAAGTAATTAAACCAGTAAATGTAGCATTGGTAGCAAATTTTTTATTAAACAATATGGCCATGTTTTTTATACCTGCAGGTGTTGGTGTTATGTGTCATTTTAAAATTTTAAAGCAAGAATGGTTGCCAATTTCTATCGCTATTGTTGTAAGTGCTTTATTGGTATTAACCGTAGTAGGTAAATTAATGGAAAGAAAAAATGATTAGTTTTTTAAATACACCACTGTTTCAAGTAAGTTTAACATTAGTTGTTTTTATAACGGCTAAAAAACTTCAAATTAAGTATAAATCACCTTTGTTAAATCCCATTCTAATTACTATTTTGGTTGTTATTTGTTTTTTATTGTTGAGTGACATTCCTTATGACGATTATAAGAAAAATACGATGGTTATTAGCTTTTGGTTAGCACCTTCTGTAATTGCATTGGGCTATGCTTTATACAATT
This sequence comes from Lutibacter sp., assembly GCA_018054895.1. Lineage (GTDB taxonomy): Bacteria > Bacteroidota > Bacteroidia > Flavobacteriales > Flavobacteriaceae > Lutibacter. The sequence goes on from JAGPIQ010000156.1 coordinate 1,358, forward strand.
TTATGGAAGAAATTAAATCTGATGTAAAAAGAATTTTATTGGCCATGTTTTTGGGTAGCTTAACAGGCATTGTTTCTGTAGTTGGTATTGCATTTTTATTTGGGGCATCCAAATTAACTATTATATCTTTAGCGCCTAAATCAGTAACAACACCTATTGCTATTGAAGTTTCTAGACATATGGGAGGTATTTTTTCATTAACGGTAGCTTTTGTAATTGTAGTAGGTATTTTTGGTGCTGTATTTGGGCATGCTTTTTTAAAAATAATAGGCGTTAAAAAAGCCAAAGCCGTTGGTTTAAGTTTAGGGGCAAGTGCTCATGCTTTAGGAACAGCAAGTATAAGTGAAAAAGGACCAGATTATACCGCTTTTGGTGGTTTGGGGATGGCTTTAAACGGAATTATTACCGCTTTAATTGCTCCTTGGGTTGTACAATTAATGCTTTATTTTTTATATTAAATACTGTATTTAAAGTTGTATAAAGACTATTTGTTGTTGTATTATACAACTGTAAATAACCCGTTGGGTGTAATTGTTTTTTGTACAGAATTATTTCACCTTTTTGTCACACGGAGCTTATTGAAGTGCCTTTTTACTTCGTCTTCGACAAGCTCAGACTGACATTTCGTAATTAATTACCTGTATTTTGCATAAAGCAGGTATTTTTATACTGAAATAATGAATTACACCTAACGGTTTATAAATAATAAGTTTATAGCTCATACATATCATCAGTTTTATATGAATTAAGATTTTTTTTAGTTAAAAGCTATAAATCTAGTACATTAAAAGGTTCGTTTTTTTTGAAGTATTCTTAACGCCAGCATTATAAATTTAATAAATTTGCAATGTTTTTAAAATGCCTTTATAAAGCAAGGTAAAATTTAATATAATAGACTTGTGAAGTTAGATAAATTTGTTTTAGCAATTATTTGTACTATAATTATTGCTTATTTTGTACCTCAATTTGGATTAGAAACGAGTGTAATTCCTTTAGAGATTATAAGCAGTATTGGAATTTCATTAATTTTCTTTTTTTACGGATTAAAACTTAACGGAGAAAAACTAAAAGAAGGGTTGAAAAACTGGAAACTTCATGTGTTAATTCAGTTAAGTACCTTTTTGTTATTTCCTTTGCTTGTACTTTTATTTTATCCTTTTATTCAAAGTGAAGAAGCCAGTTTACTCTGGTTAGCTGTTTTTTTTATGGCAGCGTTGCCATCAACGGTTTCTTCCTCTGTAGTGATGGTTTCTATGGCAAAAGGAAATATTCCTTCTGCTATTTTTAATGCAAGTATTTCAGGAATCATAGGGATTGCTGTAACACCACTTTTGGTTGGGTTTTTTACGAATAATACCAGTGTTAATTTTGATTATTCCAGTGTTTATTTAAAGTTAATTATTGAAATTATTCTACCCGTTGTGCTCGGTATTTCATTACAGCGCTTTTTTGGAAAATATGCCTACACCTACAGTAAGCAATTGAGTACGTTTGATAAATCGGTTATTCTTTTAATTATATATAAAAGTTTTGCAAAATCGTTTCATCAAAAAATATTTAGTACCGTAAGTGCTTTCGATTTTATGGTGCTTTTTACAGTTGTTATTGCGCTATTTTTTACGGTTTATTACCTAATAGGCTATGTTTCTAAAAAATTAGACTTTTCTTTAGAAGATCGTATTGCAGCTCAATTTTGTGGAACAAAAAAATCGTTGGTGCATGGGACTGTTTTTTCAAAAGTACTGTTTGGTACTTCCGCAGTAGCAGGGTTTATGCTATTGCCAATAATGTTGTTTCATGCGATACAAATATTGATAATCAGTATTATTGCACGAAAATTAGGGAATAGAAGTTAGGTTTACCATTTCTACCATATATATTAGAAAGGATTCGCTATGTTTAAAATTGTATCAATAGTTGGTGTATCACTTTTTTGTGGACTAAATATCTATATGTTTTCGAATTAAGCGGATTAAGTCAGTGGCTTTTATGGGTTTAGATATGTAATCTGTGCATTTATGCAATAGGGCATCCTCTTTATCAACAGGAAAAGAAAAGGCTGTTTGCGCAATAATTATAATATTATTATTTAATTCCCAAATTTTTTGTGAAGCTTCATAACCATTCATTATAGGCATTTTAATATCCATCAATACCAACTTGATATCCGGGTTTTTTTGAAATATGTCTACCGCCTCTTGACCATTTTTTGCAGTATAAATTACGGAGCAATAGTCTTCTAAAACAATGGATAAATATTCGGAAGCTATTTCTTCATCTTCTACAATTAATACAGCAATCTTTTTAGAGTTGGCTGTTTCAGTAGCAGGAGTTCCTTTTATAGCAGTATTTTTATGGTATGGCTTTGAATTTAACGGCAAGGTAAAATAAAACTGAGACCCTTCATTTTCAATAGATGTTACCCAAATGTGACCTCCAAGCATTTTAATATAAGAGCTAGAAATAGACAGTCCTAAACCTGCGCCTTCATGTACGTGTGAATCATTGATGTCCGCTTGTATAAAACGTTCAAAAATAGCAGCTTGTCTGCTTAAAGGAATTCCGATACCTGTATCAGAAACAAAAAATTTGACAACATCATTTTGAATGGTGTACCCAAACTCAATACTTCCAATTTTCGAAAATTTAAGTGCGTTTTTAATTAAGTTTGTTAGAACTGCGTATACTTTTTCTTTATCGGTATGTAGTATAATTGGAGGTTCGTTTTTTGGTAACGATACATTAAATACCAAATTTTTAGCAGTCGCTTCTGGTTTAAAAAATGAATAAATAGTGCTCAGTTCCTCATTGATATTCATCGCTGTAAAATGCAATTTCACTTGTCCGGTTTCAAGTCTTGAAATATCCATTAAATCATTCAACGTTTTCAACATTCGCTCACCACTTTTTGTAATGATATCTATAAATGATTGTTGTTTTTTATCTGATAAATGGGGTGTTTTAAGTAAGTTCGCAAAGCCTAAAATACCGTTCATAGGCGTTCTAATTTCGTGACTTATATTATGTAGAAAGGCGGTTTTTAATTGATCGGATTCCATGGCCTTTTCCAATGCTAATTTTAAATCTTGCTCAATTTTTTTATTTTGAATAGAAAGTCCAATTTGATCTGAAATAAAAACTAATAAATTTGTATGCTCATCCGTATAAATTATTCGGTCGCTATAACTTTGAATCACAATAACACCTGTTATTAGATGTCCATTTTTTATGGGAACACCCAGCCATTGATGAGGTGTTTTACCAGTAATTGTAAACGCCCCTTCTGACTGTAGCTTTAGCAATTTTTCGCCAGCGGCTAAAAGCGGTTTTCCACGATGGATTACATATTTTGTAATGGATTTTCCATTCAGAGTGGTTGTTAATGCATTGCGATCGCCTTCGTAATATGGAATGTTTATTTTTTGAGTTTCTCCATCATAAAGAGCGATGTAAAAATTAGAAGTTTCTATTATTTTTTCGAGCTCTAACTGAATAAATTTTAATAATTGTTCTAAATTATCGGTGGTATTTACAGCATTTGAAATGTGGTATAAAACCTGTTGAACATTCTGATTTTTAATGCGTTCCGTAATATCACGTTGTATGGCTAAATAACCAATTAAGGTGTTGTTTGTATTGAGTATTGGTTCAAACGATTCTTCAATATATACGATTGTATGGTCTTTCCGTTTATTTACATAGTTAAAGTTTGAGATGCGTTCATTCTTTTTTAGTCTGCTCCAAAAGGTTTCATAATCAGGCGTATGAGGTGCATCCGCTTTTAAAATTCTGGGTGTTGTTTTACCAATTATCTCCTCTGCTGTGTAGCCATAAACTTCTGTAAACTTTGGATTTATAAATGTTATAATTCCTTCTGGGTCGGTCATAAAAGTAACATCGTTGGAATTTTTAAAAATCATATTCATTTTTAAAAGATCCTCTGAAACTTCTTTGTTAATTTCAATTTCTTTTTTTAGTTCGGCTGTTTTTTGTTGAATTAACGCTTCAAGATTGGTGTGGTACTTATTTAATTCTTTTTCGGATTCAAACCGATGAAGTGCATTTTGTACGGTTATCGGCAGCATTTTAAGATAAAAACCATCAATATCTTTAATCAAATAATCATAAGCACCCATTTTTAATGCTTGTACCGCAATTTCTTCACTACCAGTTCCTGTGGTTACAATAATAGGAATGTCAATTTTTAATTCTAATATTTCAAAAGCATTTCCATCACCTAAAAAATAATCGGAAATAATGGCATCAAATTTTTCAACAGTTAAAATGTCTTTGGCAGCTTGAATGGAACGCGCTACGGTATACGAAAAATTAAAT
>JAGPIQ010000157.1 GCA_018054895.1 Lutibacter sp.
GGGTAGCCATTTAATTTTTTCTTTCCTTCTAAAAAGTCTATTTGAGCAATAAAATTACATTGTACAATTTCACCTCCCAAACGCTCTATCAATTTACAAACTGCTTGTGCAGTTCCTCCAGTTGCCAAAATATCGTCGTGTATCAACACCTTATCTCCTTTTTTAATGGCATCTATATGAATTTCAACGGCATCCGTTCCGTATTCTAAATCATACACTTCTGAAATAGTAGTAAATGGTAGTTTTTTAGGTTTTCTAACAGGTACAAAACCGGCGTTATAATGCTGTGCTAATAAAGGTCCAAAGAAAAAACCACGTGATTCTATTCCTACAACCTTATCAATTTTTTGATCTCCAACCAATTTTATCAATTGCTCTTTGCATAATTGCATTCCTTCAGGATCTTGTAGTAAAGTTGTGATGTCTTTAAATAAGACTCCTTCTTTAGGGAAGTCTTGAATATCTCTTATGTATTTTTCCATTTCTTTCATCTTACAAAATTAGTACTCTTATTCTAATGAAAAAAACAATTAGCATTTATTTAAATACTAAATGATCTCCTTCTATTTGGCAACACGTGTTGCTGCTCTCCTACAATTCCATAACAATTGATAAAATAGTATTGTAAAATAACGAAGCGCTTTTTTTTAGAGGTATGCATTAATTGTTGAAAATTTATATGTTGACTTGCTCTTCAAAATTAGATACTGAAAAATGAATCTTACCTTTAGGTATTGTAAAATAAAAAGAACTTCCTACACCCACTTCACTCTCTACCCATATTTTACCGTTATGTTTTTCAATAAAATCTTTACATAAAATCAGTCCCAACCCAGTTCCTTTTTCTTTTTCAGTCCCTGGCGTTGAAATACCTCCATCAATTTCAAACATTTTTTTTAAGTTTGAAGTAGGAATCCCCACACCTGTATCCTTAATTATAATGACTAAATTTTGATCGTTCTGCTCAGCCGATATCGTAATTTTTCCCTTTCTAGGTGTAAATTTAATTGCATTTGAAATTAAATTTCGAAGCACCGTATTTATCATATGTTCATCTGCAATTATAATCAGTGAATTTTGGAGTAATACTTCCATTTTAATCGATTTTTGTCGCGCTGAAATCGACAATAAATCAACAATTGATATTGCTAAAGTTGTAAAATTTATTTTTTTAGGATTAAACTGTAACTTACCTGTTTGAGCTTTCGACCATTCTAATAAATTTGATAATAGATCCATAGCTCTTTGTGATGATTCATAAATTATTTGAGCATACTCCTGTACTTTTTCATATTGCTTACCTATTACTTTGTCATTTAATAATTGACTAAAACCTAAAATTCCATTAAATGGACTTTTTAAATCATGTGCTATTATTGAAAAAAACTTATCTTTCGTTGCATTCAACTCTTTTAATTCCTCTTTTCTTTTAATAATTTCTAGTTCAGTATTTTTCCTTTTAGTAATATCACTAATTACTGAAACCAAACATATTTCATTGTTTATAGTTATCAATTCTGCAGAAACAAGTCCTGTTAGTTGTTTTCCATTCTTAATATTGAATTCATATTCTTGCTGTTTTACATTTCCTTTATTGTTGACTTCTTCTAAAAAAGATTCCTCATCCTCTTTATTTTTCCAGAAACAAAAATCACCTGACTTCAGTTCTACAACTTGAGACGAAGAAAGTCCTGTAACCCTACTAAACGTGTTATTCACTTCAAAAATAATTCCACTAGGAAACTTACTTAGTACAATTATAAATGGAGCCGTTTGAAAAACTCTATAAAATTTTTCTTCTTGAGCCAAAGCATCTAGCATTAAACGCTTGTTGTACATTAAAAACAAACTAAAGGTCATAAAAATTAGTAACATACCATATAATAACAGAAGCTGTGATTCTGCATAGTTAGAATTAAAATAATTAGTTGTTAAATAATAACGATCCACAACAAATAGTACTCTAAATATTTGAGATACTACTATTACTAAAAAAACAATTCCAACCGGTAATGTTATAGATCGCACTTTCTCAGGAGCTCGAACTAATAATAACCAAGCTATTTGTGAAGTAATAAGTATATAAATCACTGATAAATTAATAATTCTTAATCCTAAATCAACTTGTACGAACGTAAAATAATAGTTTCCACAGAAAAAGATAAAAATTAAAGCATAACTATAAAGTTGAAAACTTTTTTTATTAATGAAACGCTCGAATGCGAATAACAAAAGTAATATAGAAAAAATGATAAGTGTATTGGCAAATATAATTGATATCCAATCAGATATACCTCCTCTACAATACACCAAAATATTTCCAACAGTATTCAAAACATAACTAAATAAGATTAATTTAGTTTCTGGAAATCGTTTTTTAACTTGGATATGTAAAAAAAGTATTATTAATAGATTTACAATTTGAATAACTATATAATTAAGATATACCGTTCGAAGATCTATTTCATACATACTCCACAAAATTTAAATTAATAATGAAGGGTTCTGAATTCTAAGTTAATTTAAATTTTCTATTCAAAGAGAGATAAATATCACATAAGGCAAAATTTACTTCATATAAGGATGTACTAAAAATATAAAACTCTTCCTATTTAGACTCTCTAACTATTCCCTCCTTGGAGGGGTTAGAGATGGGTTTCGTACTTTTAGAAAACGGAACTATCAGATTCTATTAATTCTATTCTTCCTCTTTAGACTTTAAAAATAATTATGTGTAAGTGTGAAATCTCACAACTTTTGGATTTCGCCCCTCTTTAGAGCTGAACTTAAAATTTTGTGGAAAGATTGGAAAAAAGAGCTACCTAAATAACTATTTAAAATAAACTAATAATACGATACACTTTAGCTATAAATTATTGAAATGTAATGAGCATAACCAAGATTAGGTTGCAATTGAAAATCATCGAATACCAAAATAAAATAGTATCCGATGAGATAAACACCAATGTTGAAATGCGACCCGAGCTTTAGCGAACTGGCGAAGCAATTACATATAACAAATAAAAAACAATAAATATCAACATATGAATAAAAAAATAATAGTACTAATAGCGCTTATAGGTTTGGGGTTTTCTGGCTATTCTCAAACAAAAAAAACAACGACATCTAAAAAATCGAAGCAACCTAATGTAATTATAATTATTACAGATGACCAAGGTTACGGTGATTTAGGAGCTCATGGTAACTCCTTAGTTAAAACGCCTTCAATAGATAAATTTCATGATGCGTCTGTGAGATTAACAGATTTTCATGTTGGTCCAACTTGTGCACCTTCAAGATCGGGTTTAATGACTGGTAGATATGCCAAGTTGGTGTTTGGCATACCATTGGAGGAGTTTCTATTTTAAGACAAGATGAAGTTACTATGGCAGAAGTGTTTCAAGAAAATGGTTACGAAACAGCAATGTTTGGTAAATGGCATTTAGGAGATTCTTATCCTTCTAGACCTCAAGATAAAGGTTTTAACTACACCATTACGCATGGTGCAGGTGGCGTTGGACAGACCCCTGATTATTGGGATAATGATTATTTTGATGATACCTATTTTAAAAATGGAGTGCCAACAAAATACGAAGGTTACTGTACAGATGTGTGGTTTGATGAGGCTATTAAATATATTGAAGAACAGAAAGACAAACCATTTTTCGCCTATATTTCACCAAACGCACCACACTTACCTTATAATGTTCCAGAAAAATATTATAACAAGTATAAGGATTTAGACATTCCTGAGTTTCAGAAGGTGTTTTATGGTATGATTACCAATGTGGATGAAAATTTTGCTAAACTTCAAAAGAAATTGAAAGAATTAAAAATCGTAGATAATACCATTGTCATTTTTATGACGGATAACGGAACCGCTTCTGGATATAAAGAAATAGGTGGTAGATTATATGGCTTTAATGCAGGAATGAAAGGCACAAAAGACAGTGAGTATGAAGGTGGTCATCGGGTGCCATTTTTCATTTCATATCCGGAAAAGAAAATTAATGGAGGTAAAGACGTGAATGCCCTAACAGCTCATTTAGATATTTTACCAACCTTAGCAACTTTGTGCAATTTAAAACTGCCAGAAAGACAAAAAGAAATGGATGGTTCAGATATTTCTTCACTTCTATTAGGTACAGAAGAAACGATTCGAAGAGATTATCTTATAACTGATTCTCAACGTGTTCAAAGTCCTATAAAATGGAGAAAAAGTGCTGTGATGTCAGACAAAATGCGTTTGGTTAATGGTACAGAATTGTATGATATATCTAAAGATCCAGGTCAAAACAATGACTTAGCAGCACAGTTTCCAAAGAAGGTTGAGCAAATGCGAGGCTATTATAACGAATGGTGGAATTCTGTATCTGCAGAGTTCAATCAGTTTCCTGTTATTATTTTAGGATCAGATAATCAAAACCCTATAGAATTAACTTGTCACGATACCCATCTGAATGAATCTAAAATCCCATGGAATCAGAACTATATCAGAGAGGGGAAAAAGAATCCAATGGGAGGTGAATTTACGGTTGTATTTGAACAATCAGGGACTTATACCATTGAATTAAGCAGATGGCCTTTTGAATCTAATTTAGCCATTAATGCTGCTGTAGAAGGAAGAGAAGGTACAATTTCTACCGAAGCGATTGCAGAAGGTAACGCCATGAACTTTAAATCTGGGGGTGTAAGAATTGGTGCTTGGGAGCAAACTAAAGTTTTGGATAAAGATGCAAAAGTACTGCGCTTTACAGGGAACTTTACAAAAGGAAAAACAGACCTAAGTGCCTGGTTTACTAATAGTGAAAATGAGGTCTGGGGGGCTTATTATATTAGAATAACAAGAAAATAATTCAATGTTTTCTATTGGAAATAGAATTTAGGTTCAAGACTATCCCCCAAAAACCTTCACTTTTGTGAAGGTTTTTGGGGGATAGTCTTGAAAAATATATTTTATATATTCCCTATCTCCAGCATTATTTCATTCCGTATACATTCCAATACATAAAGCTTACTATTCCGATCATAAGATTGCCCACCTAAGTTTAAAAGCTTTCACAAATGTGAAAGCTTTTTTGTTTTAGAATATTTTCTAAAAATAAATAAATAAAAGTTTGCATTATTCAAAATAGATTGTATATTTGCAACCGCTTAGGGCAATTAGCTCAGTTGGTTCAGAGCACCTCGTTTACACCGAGGGGGTCGGGGGTTCGAATCCCTCATTGCCCACTTAAGTTTAAAAGCTTTCACATTTGTGAAAGCTTTTTTTATGCCTTTATTTTAAGGGATTTAAGGGAGCAAGAGCGGAATAGTGGGGGATCAATACCAAAAGTTGTGGGATTTTAGAATTATGCATAAATATTTGAGAGTCTAAAGAGGGCTCAACACCAAAAGTTGTGGAGTACATAAAAAATTAAGAACTTTGGGTTTTTAAAATTATTGATATTTTGAGTACACCAATAGACATTGCTAAATTATTATTACCAGAAGTTCTTGTTGATTATTTTAAACTTACTAAACATGAGGTAAAGTGCGGGGAACTCCATTTTTATTTTACAGAACTAAATAATATACCAGAA
>JAGPIQ010000158.1 GCA_018054895.1 Lutibacter sp.
TTGGGTATACCAGTACCTCCGCTACGATAGGCAAATGACCCACGCTTCTTTTTGAAGCTTACAAGTAAGTAACTTTAAAACAACGAAAAAATGAACAAAACAAAGCAAATTTTCATTAATTGTATTGCAATTGCAACACTTTTATTAGCAACATCATGCGAGAAAGAACTTTATGATGAAGCAATTAAAACAAATACAAGTACAGAAAAGAGTAAACCTAACATTAAAGTTAGTTCTTTAAACTTTACAAGAAACCACCCTACTATTCAAAAAATTAGTCAAAAAACTAAAAGCAAACTTAAAACATCTAGAACTAATAATATTGAAACCAATACTTTAGAAGCCTATTTTGGCGAAGTAAAACTCGATTATGGGGTTGAAATTATAGATTCATTAAATAGAAAAACCACAACATTTGAAGTTAAAGAAACAACTGTAAATCCTAATGAATATTATAATTTTGTAATTCAAAATGACTCTGAATTTTGGCTTTATAAAATAGAGAAAATAGAATCTACCTATAAAAATTATCCTGCAAATTCAACCATTGTTTCTAGGTATTCAATTAACGACAACTTAACTATGAGTTCTCCTTGTGATACAATTGTTTTTCCACCTTTTGGTGAAATGATTTCAGAAGTCATTCCTTCTGGCACTGGTGGTGGCAGTGTTTCTATAGGAAATATTAATAATCCAACCGAAGGTGGTGGTTTTGGATTTGGCTTAGGTGTAGGATATGGTAGTGGTTACTTTAATGGTTTAGGGCCAGGTAGTGGCGGTAGTGGTGGTGGACCAAGTAGCGGTGGTAATGGCGCTAGTGGACAAAGTTTAGCTTTAATTCAAATTGAAGATTTTTTATCTGATGCTTGGAATTGGATTAGAAATTTATTTAGTGGCGGTTGTAAATGCGGTAATAGAACTTCAAACAGAGGTGCTGAAGAAGATTTAATCGTAAACAGCGGTGGAGTTGTACTTGAGATTAAAGACTCTACAGTTGATTGCGGCGAAGGTGGCTATGTCTTCATTACTCCACAAGATGAATACGTTGATAAAATTTTAGAATTTGAAAATTACTTCACTTATCTTCATAATAACGATAGAGTGTTCTTATACAACAATCATCATATTGTAGATTATTTATATACATTAATACAACAAAATAGCAATAACGCAAACTTAATGACTATTTTACCTGAATTAATTAATAAAACTAGAAAAGGTGAAATTACTTGGGAGTTTGCGCAAAGTTTAATTGAAGGTTTAATTAACAATCCACAACCCTCTTATACCTCTTCTGATTATCCAGGTAAGAATGATGGAATGCCTTATGAATGGTGGAAAGATAATAATTATATGTTATCTCATTTTGAAAAATTAGAAGAAGATCCGAACCCCGCTGAATTACTTGCTTTTAGTATTTTTCCTGATAAAGCATTACTACATATTCAAAATTCTATTACAGCATTAAATAAAACAGAACAATTAGTAACAAATAATACCTTAACTGGCATTGAAGATGGTAGAGCTGATGCGTTTAGGCATGCGTATTGGAATGCGTTAGGTACTGCTGAGTTTGGTGCAAACATTACACAAATTTTTACTGATGCACATGAAGCATACTCAAGCGGTCTACCTAAACAAATGGATTTACACAATAACCAAAAAGGTCGTGAAAAAGCTATATCAATGTCATTTAATTTTCTAACAAGTGATTCTGATATAGCTGACTCAATTTTAATTGAGGTTTATGTTGGGCATTTACTTTTTATACACAATGGCGTTTTAACACCTACTTACTAAAATAAAATCTTATGAAATTAAAATTTTTACTTTTATTAGTAGCAATTTTCATTATTATAGTTTACACCTTTTATTATTTAAAACCTGATTTCTATAGTAAAGCATATAACCGTAAAGAATGGAACAACAATCCAAGTGTAAGAGCTCAAATGGCTAACAATTTAATTGAAAGTAAAATATTAATAGGTAAAGATTCTATTCAAATTCTGTATGAACTAGGAAAATATCATAATGAGCCAAATAGAAATGAATGGAAATATTTGTTAGGTTATAAAGGATATTTGAGAGCTGAATTCTACTTTTTGTCAATAAGCTTTAATAACGGCAAAGTAGATGATGTTAAAATTAAAACAATAAAAGAAAATTAATAACAATTAGCATCAATAGCGGCTTTCGGGCATAACTGAAAGTCGCTCAATAATAAAATTAAACAACATAAATATGAAAAGTAAATTCTATTACATTATTCCATTTTTTCTATTTTTTTTGAATTCTTCATCCCAAATTAAAGATATTGAGTTGATAGAAGAAAAGAAGAACGATACAATTAAAATTTACCTTAAAAATAATCTGTCAGAAAGTGTAAATGTAAATTTGACAATTACAGGAGATGGTTACAAAAAAAATGCAAATACTATTAATAAAACAATACTTGGGAAAGAAACAAAAGAATTTATAAGTTTAATTCCTAATTCAAAGAAAAACATATCTTATAAAGTTAATTTTTCTTATAAAGTTATAAAGGAAGAAAAAAAACTAACAACTTTTGAAAATCAAAATTATTCAAATGATTTATTTGATTTAAATAGCATAGTTGTTTTCACTAAAAAAGGTTGCTCAAGATCAAAGAAAACTATAGATTATTTAAACTTTAACAATATAAAATTTATTGAGTTGAACACAACAGATAATAAAGAAAATGCAGAAATAATGTGGAAAAAAATTAACCTAACTAAGCCAATAAGTATTACATATCCAGTTATTGTTATCAACAATAAACTTACTCATAGCCATAAAGATTTAGATCTATTTTTGAAACAAATAAAGTAATTTAAACTTTTTAAAACTTTCTTTTTTAGTTAGAATAAATCATACTAACTATAAAAAATACAGCCTACAACCACAGTTTACAGCAATAGTGGCTTTCACTTTTAGAAAGCCGTTATTTTGTTAAAAAAATCATAACTACATAACAACCAATCTTGTAAAAACATATTTTTATGATAATTATTAATCTATAAAAATATATTCTATGTCAAACTTATCAGAAAACCGCATTAATGTGGTATTAACAGCCGCAGATATTACAGCAATTAACACCGCTATTGCCACCATTTTATCAAAAGTGCCCGCAAACACTACACTAACAGATGAACAACGTCTTAGCTACAATGCTATTAATGTAGCAAATAAAGTTTTTGCCGAAGATTGCCTTGCCGAAGCGCAATTAAATGGTACAGGTATTATTCCTGGCTTCATAAACCTAACTAATATGCAAAACGACCTCACTGTTTTTGACCAATTAGACCTTATAGAAAGTGCATTAAACAATGTTACACAACGCATTGCCGATGCCAAACGCATTGCAGGTCATGAAGGGTACGGACAGTCTAATGTAATTTATGATGCTTTTAAAACAGCAAACAATAGTGGTATTCCAAATGCAAAAGCATCATATGATAAACTTAAAGTTCGTTATGAAGCACAAGGTAACTCAACAGGAAGACCCTCAAATACTAACCCATAAATAATTCAAATAAATTTTTTTGTTTCTAAAAATCGCATGATTAAAAAATAGATCATGCGGTTTTTTTTATGTTTTAATAAATTACTGTATATCGTAAAAAAAAATACTTAATAAAGTTACTTTTATATACAAAAAAGTTAATTAAATACTCTAAAAAATTATTTTAAATATCAATTAAGTTATTTAAAAATACAAAAAAGTTATTTTAAACTACAAATTTGTTATTTAAATAACTAAAAAAAGTATTTAAAACATCAAAAAAGCTAATTAAATACTCATAAAATTTATTTAAAATAGCAAAAAAAGTATTTAAACATACAAAATTGCTATTTTAATACTCAAAATTGCTATTTTTGCATACATTTATACTATTAAATTTTTATGAATACCACCATACACATAGGACAGCTACTTCTTAACTACTTTGAAAAGCATCGCACGCGCAAAGCAGCTTTAGCTCGTTTATTACAAGTAAAACCTTCAGCTATTCTGCGCTATGAAAAAAGAGATAGCTTGCAAATCAGTATATTAATCAATATCTCACACGCATTAAAACACAATTTTTTAATGGATATTGCACAAGAATTACCGCAAGAGTACACCACAAACAAACCTTTGTTTGTAGAAAAAGATGCTGAAATTGAAGCCTTAAAAAAAGAAGTAGAAACATTAAAAACGCAAAACCAGTTGTTAATGCAATTGATGGGTAAATAATTTACTTTATTTCCAAAATACTGTATATTTGGGGTAAACGTAAAAAATAAAATTACCTTGAAAAAAATCGCATTATTATTTGCCCTTATATCGGTTTCATTAGTTGCTCAAGAAAAAAAATACCAAAGTTTATTGTGGGAAATTAGCGGTAATGGTTTACAAAAAAAATCATACGTTTATGGTTCTATGCACGTAAGTGATAAAGTTTCATATCATCTATCAGACAATTTTTTCAAACATCTTCAAGAAGCAGATATTGTTGCTAATGAAAGCGAACCAAGAACATGGACTTCTTTGTTCGACTTGTTCAGCTTTTATAGTCAGTACATATCGCAAGGTAAATTTTATAGCAAATTCTATATTCAACCTATTGAAAAAAACGATTTATATCCTTTATTCCGAAGTAGTAATTACAACCTAATAAGTTTACTAACTCGAACTAACGAAGCGCAGAAAGACTACCAAGAAGAAACATACTTAGATATGTTTATCTATAGAACAGGTAGAAAATTCAATAAAAAAACAGTCGGATTAGAAGATGTAAAACAATCTACATTAAACATCATGATGGCTCAAGCCAAAATGGATGAAAGCGAAGTCGATAAAAACCGTCAAGCGATTTTGAAAATCTTAAAAAACAAATCGTATGACCTAGCTTTAAATGATTTCTATCGCGAAAAGGACTTAGATATGTTGGATTCCCTTACCATGTTAAGTTCGCCAAAATCATTCATAAAAGCCATGCTATTTGATCGTAACATAGAAATGGTTAAAAACATGGACTCTATTATGAAAACAGGAAGTTTGTTTAGTGCCATTGGAGCGGCTCACTTACCTGGTCCTAATGGCGTTATCGAGTTACTAAGAGCAAAAGGTTATAAAGTCACTCCTGTTTTTGGAAACTATACTGAAAAAGGAAAAGCGGCAAAAAAACAAATAGAAGAATACTTCACAAAACCAGAATTAAAAACCAGAACAACCTCTGACGGAATGATATCACTCCCGCTTTTCGAAATTGTTCTTGAAAATGGAGAAGATTTAGAATCA
The DNA here is from genome assembly GCA_018054895.1 of Lutibacter sp. Taxonomy (GTDB): domain Bacteria; phylum Bacteroidota; class Bacteroidia; order Flavobacteriales; family Flavobacteriaceae; genus Lutibacter. The sequence goes on from JAGPIQ010000158.1 coordinate 5,309, forward strand.
CCTGATTTAGTTAACGGCGGCTTTGTGAATGTCAAGAGAAAGGCTTTAAATGATTTTATAAACAAAAAAGACAAAACATTTAATATCAAAACGTTAGACAGTTTGTTTTATGAAAATATTCCAGGTGAAATTTTAGAAAAAAAATCATATCAAGAAAAAAATTATTGGGTTTATGATCTAAAAAGTAAAACCAAAACAGGCAACTCACAACGCTATCGTTATTATAT
>JAGPIQ010000050.1 GCA_018054895.1 Lutibacter sp.
TTGAGCCAGAAATTAAAAAAGATGCTTGGTTAAATTATGCTAAATTGAGTTATGAGATTGGAAACCCATATAAAAGTGTTCCTGAAGTTTTACTGGAATATGTAGATTTGTATCCAAATTCACCAGCTAATTCAGAAATAAACGATTTAATTGTTAGCGCTTACATTACTTCCAAAGATTACAAAGGTGCTTTAACCTATTTAAAAACAAGAAAAACAACAAAAGATCAAGCTATTTATCAAAAAGTAGCATTTTACAGAGGAATTGAATTATTTAATGAAGAAAATTATACGGCTGCTAAAGAGTATTTTGAAAATTCATTAACTGTTACTTCTGACAAAACAATTACTGCACAAGCTATCTACTGGAAAGGTGAAAGTAATTACAGATTGAATAATTTTAAAAATGCTATTGATGATTTTAATGCGTTTTTAAGTAAAAGTGAAGCTTCAAAAACGCCTGAATACAATGATGTTTTTTATAATTTAGGATATGCATATTTCAAACAAAAGGAGTTTAATAATGCTATTGAACAGTTTAAAAAATATAGTTCAAAAAGTAATACTGATACTGCCAAACGCACCGATTCTTATTTGAGAATTGGAGATAGTTACTTTATAAACAGAGATTATAACAGTACCATTGCACATTATAATAAAGCCATTGAAATGAAAGGTGCTGATACAGATTATGCACAATTTCAAAAAGCAATTAGTTATGGTTTAATAGGGAATGAAACGGCTAAAATTAAAGAATTAAACTCGTTTTTAACCACACATCCAAAATCAGGTTATATTGATGATGCTTATTATGTGCTAGGAAATTCATATATGAATAAAAATGAATCGACTTCAGCAATTAGCAATTTTGACAACTTAATAAACAACTATAAAAGAAGTCCTTTAGTGTCAAAAGCAATGCTTAAAAAAGGCTTAGTTTATTACAATTCTGATAAAAATGAACAAGCGTTAACAACCTACAAAGCTATTGTAACACAGTTTCCAAATACTGCGGAAGCGAAACAAGCTGTAAAAAATTCGCGTCAAATTTATGTAGATTTAGGCCGTGTGGATGAATATGCTGCTTGGGTTAAAAAGTTAGATTTCATAGATATTTCTGATGCCGATTTAGACAATGACACCTATGAATCTGCCGAAAAACAATACTTAACAAACGACCATAAAAAGGCTATTTTAAGTTTCAAAAAATATATACAAAGCTTTCCTAATGGCTTGCATAAATTACAAGCTAATTTTTATTTAGCGCAATCGTTGTATTCCGAAGGAAATAAAAATGATGCTATTCCTTATTACACGTATGTAACAACTCAAGACCATAGCGAGTATTTAGAAAATGCATTATCGAGATTAAGTGTGCTTCATTTAGAAAAAAATGAATGGACGAAAGCTATTCCTTTATTGGAACGTTTGGAAAAAGAAGCGGAACAATCACAAAACAAAACATTTGCACAATCTAACTTAATGAAGGGGTATTATGCCATTGAAAATTACCCAAAAGCAGTAAGTTATGCTGAAATTGTTTTAACAGATTCCAAAATTGAAGACCGTGTAAAGTCTGACGCTCATATTATTATAGCGCGTTCAGCCATTAAAACTTCCAACGAAACAAAAGCGAGAAGCGCTTATAAACAAGTTGAAAAAATAGCTGCTGGCGAATTAAAAGCGGAAGCCTTGTATTACAGTGCTTATTTTGAAAGTAAGGATAAAAAATATGAAAGTTCAAATGAAATAGTTCAAAAAATAGCATCTGATTATGCTGCTTACAAATATTGGGGAGCAAAAGGGTTGTTATTAATGGCTAAAAATTATAATCAGTTAAAAGATGCGTACCAAGCTACTTATATTTTAGAAAGTGTTATTAAAAACTTTTCAGAATTTAAGGATGTTACTTCGGAAGCAAGTATTGAATTGAACAAAATAAAAGCGGAACAATCTAAAACCAATGAATCTGTAAAAAACTAATTTTACGGATTTCAACAGATTAAAAAATAGACAAATTAACACCTAAAAAAACATACAATGCGCAAGCTGTTATTAACTTCACTATTTATTTTTACCATCTCTTTTTTGTTTGCTCAAGAAAAGGACAAACTAAAAACTGAAGAAATTGTTGTTGAAAAACCATACACACCAACCATTACTGATGCTTTTAAAGTGAATTCAAATCCTTCAATCGATAATTCAAAAGCCACTCAAAAGGAAAAAGTTTCTTATAGCATTTTTTCTATTCCTGTAGCTTCTACCTTTGCTCCAGATAAAGGAAAAGCTAAAAATATGGAAAGAGGACCAAAGGAATCAATATATCAAAATTACGTTTCTGTTGGTTTTGGAATGTATATGAGTCCGCTTATTGAAGCTTTTATTCATACAAACACCGATAAAACAAATGATTTTGGAATTTTTGTAAATCACTATTCTTCAAATGGTGGTTTGGATGATGTAAAATTGGACAATAACTTTTCGACTACCAATATAGATTTGTACTACAAAAAAATTGAAAAATATTATAGTTGGCAAGCAAATGCTGGATTAAAACGTAACCAAGTAAATTATTATGGTTTACCTAAAAATCATTTATTTACAGATGCAGCATTAAATACTATTGATGAAAAACAAGCTTATAAAAATTTATATGTAGGCGGGAAAATTAATTTTGATGAATCTATTTTTAAAGGTGCAGCTGTTAAATTAGAAACTTTTTCAGATGAATATAACAGCTCCGAATTTCGTTTTGTAGCAAAACCAATGGTTGAATTTCCTATTGCTTCAGAAAAAATAACTTCAGAGTTTTTATTGGATATTGTTTCTGGAAAATTTAAAAACGATTATTATACCAATTCTACGATAAAAAATAGTTTTTTTAACTTAGGTGCCTTTCCTAATTTTGAAATAAACCGAGATAATTTATCCATTAATTTAGGCGCTAAACTTTATTATTCTAATGATTTAGAACGAAAAATTAATGAATTCTACGCGTATCCGAATGTAACTGCCTCCGTAAAAATTATAGATGATGTTTTTATTTTAGTTGCTGGTCTTACAGGTGATTTAATTCAAAATACTTATAACAACTTTGCAGAAGAAAACCCTTACGTTTCTCCAACGCTATCGATTTTACAAACCGACAAACAGTACAACGCTTTTGTAGGTGCAAAAGGTAAGTTGGCATCAAATGTATCGTATCATTTTACGCTGAGCCAAAGTAGCGAAAAAGGAAAAGCACTCTTTAAATTAAATGAACCGCTAACCGATGGGACAATTATTTTAGAAAAAGCATACCAAGCTGGAAATTCATTCGGAGTGGTTTATGATGATGTTAAAACATTGCAGTTCTTAGGTGGAATTACAGTAAATATTTCAAAAGAATTGAACTTATCCGGAGAAGTTTCAGCTGCAAATTATGATACCACTATTGAAGAAGAAACTTGGAATTTACCAAAATTAACAGCTTCTATTTCTGGAGATTACCAACAAAAAAAGTGGTTTGCGGGAGCTCAATTATTTTTACGCGGAGAAACAAAAGATTTAATGCAATCTTTTAACGATCCTCTTTCATCCTATTTTCCTACAGCACCAACCATTGTTAAAAATGATGGCTATTTGGATTTAAACTTAAAAGCTGGCTATAATTTTTCAGAACGTTTAACTGCATTTGCTAAAATAAATAATGCCTTAGGAAGTGATTACGATCAATATACCAGCTATAAAGTTCAACCTTTTGTGGCTTTGGCTGGAATTACGTATAAATTTGATTTAAAATAATTTCTTAAATACTCAACAAAGAAATATAAATCAACGCACACTCGATTTATATTTCTTTGCTGAATCTACTAATTTCTCTGATAATTTAAACAACCATTTTAATTGTTCAGACACCAATAATGCCTCTCTTAATTGCGAACCTGTGTGCGCTGAAAACTCTTCACCCTGAGCAATTTCAGCATCCCTTTTATCAGATAATTTACTAAAATTTTCATCATAAATATCACCTGCTTCTTGAACAGCTGTTGAAGGAATACTATCAAACGTATCTTCCCCATTTAAAACATGAACAGCTTTGGTTAAATTCAAACAAATATTTGATATAAATACATCAAACTCAGGTGCTGGTTTAGATGTTTTATTATTTCGAAAATAGGTTCCTAAAGAAGTTAATGATGATAAAAATGTATTATTAAAAACTGTCAATTCATAAATAGTAGATAACTCAATTTGCTTTGATTTTGGGTCTTGATTCAACCGTTGAAATGCTGAATTTAATTCAGCTACTGATAAAAACGCTTCCTTCCTAGATAATTTATAATTTGTAGAAACCTCACCTTTGGAATGATAAAAACCAGCAATTTCTTTCATAAATTGTTGATTGGATTCTATTGCCTTTGAAAAATATTCGTGAATTAATTGAAACTGCCAAGATGGCCAAATAAAATAAGTTGCCAAAAATGATAGCGTTGCACCAATAACCGTATCAATTATCCTAAACTTAACAACCGCCAAAATATTAGGTTCAAACAATGCAAAAAGAAAAACTACATGAAGTGTTATAAATATTGCTGAATTTCTAAAATTTAATTGAACCAGTGAAAATGCTAATGGTAACGAAATAATTGCAATACTAGCATAAACATATACATTTTGAGTTAAAAGTATAATAATTGTAGCCAAAGTAGCACCAATTAAAGTCCCAAAAACCCTATTGATAGAACGTGTTTTGGTCAATCCAAAACTAGGTCGCATTATGATAGCAATCGTCATTAAAATCCAATATGGATTTTGCATTGCTAAGGTTTTACCAATTATAAAACCCAAAACCATTGTGATTGCTAAACGCAATGAATGCTTAAATATAGGAGAACTAAAACTGAAATTTTCAATCAATTTTTTAAGATCATAATCCTGCGGTGTTATAAACCGGTCCGCTTCTTTATGATTTACAAGTTTATCGCTTCTATTATAATTACTCAAAACACGTTCTATAGCTATAATATTTTGAGCTTGTTTTTCTTGATAGCTTTTTAAGTGTGACAACATTAAAGTCCCTTTTCTAGCTTTTGGCATACCAACCAATATCCTATACATTCCTATATGTCTATCTATATTTTTAAAAAAAACAGGAATTTTATAATTTTGTTGAAGCACCTCTTCTTTTCTAATTACTTTGGAAATATGCTCTAATTGATTTGCCATTTCTTCAATCAACAAACTGAATTCCAATACTTTTTCTTGATGTTTTTTAAAAACAGAGTCAAAGTTCTCATAATCAATAGGATTTGCAATCGCCAACTCTAAAATATCCACCAAATCGGAAAACAACAACTGTTGTCTTCTTGTTTTATTTGAAAAACCAGACTTACTTCTTGCAGAAAGAATAATATCTCTTAAAATTTCGTGCTGCTCATTTATTTCAAACTGAATTTTATACAATTTTAAATACAACTCCTCTCTTTTGTCTTTTTGAACTAATAATTGCGATCTAATTTTTAAGAATTCAGCGGTTTTTTCGAGTGTTTTCACAAACAAATGATCTGTTTGCGCTTTCGGGAAACTAATGGTTTTTAAATAGGTTAAAATTAAATACCACAATCCACCCAAAGCCATTAAAGAAGCATGTTCAAATAAACCCATTTTAGTATAATCATGGGCAAAACTTAATGTAATTGTCAAAATTCCTGCAAAGGAAATTAAGGATGCACGAAATCCAAAAACAGAAATATACGACACTAAAAAAGCAAAAACAGCCAATAATGGAACTACTAACCAGGATAGAGAAGCTATGGATCCAAATAATAAAGTTAAACTGAAGGATAAAAAAGTAGCTAAAATAATACCTAAAATAACATGCCGTCTACTTCCTGGCACATCCGTAGGCGAACTTAATAGAACCCCAAGAGAAATACTAAAACCAATATGTATATTATTTAAATAATAATTAGCAACTAATACAGGCGTTACCATAGCAAAAGCCAGCACTATTCCCTTTAAAAAATCTAGGCTTTTAAAATATCGTTGAATTTGCTCTAACATATAATTGATTTCGGTTCAAATTTAAACAGTATTTTTTACTTCAATTAAAATATTAAGGAATTCTTGGTTAGATTTCATTAAAATACAGCTAAATCTTTAAAATTCTAATTACTGCCATTAATATATCCTATTCGCTGCGCCACCAATTTATCAGCTTTTACCTTGGCATCCACTTTATTTTTCTCTATTTTAATATCATATTTTTGATAAAAATCTTTCATCAAAACCATTGAATTTAAAATGAACAATGCTTCTGCGTCTTTTTTTGATTGATACAAAGCACTCAACATCAAATCAGAAGGATTTTTAGCACCTATTAAACCTAAAAACTCTGCAGCGGAAACGCGGTTAATTAGCTCAGCATCTGACACTGAAATTTTTTCAATTTCAACAGAAAACTGTATTGCTTTTTCACCAAAACTTGAACACGCAGTAATTGCCCAATAACGCTCCCAAGGATCATTCGACTTTAAATATTTACGAATCTTTTTTGAAGCTTTTTCATAATCTAACAAAGCAATATTAGCAACAGCTACATATTTTGAAATATTTTTTGAATGCGATTTTCCAAAATCCACTGGGTTTTTAATAGCATTTTCTACTAAATAAAACTCAGGATATACCGATAAATCATTATTATTTTTCATCCAAGAAATCAACTTACCTCTCAAACTTTTTAATGTTTCAGAATAGTCTTTATTTTGGGCTAAATTATTCGTCTCATACGGATCAGCCTCTAAATCATATAAAGCCTCCACTTGTTTCGGCTTAAAAAAAGCAGCTTGCACTTCATTTAATTTTCCTTCATCAAATAATTGTTTCCATTCAACATACGCCAATTGTTTATATCTGTAAACATTCATTAATCCATCTACATTAAATGGTTGAAAATTCCGAATGTATTTAAAGTTTCCTTTTCTAAAACTTCTAACCATATCATATTTCTCATCAAATCGATCCGCATACCCAACAGTTTCATCTCTTTTTTCAACTTCTGAAAATGATACATTCGCACCTAAAAACGGATTTCCATCCATAGATTTAGGCACTTCAACACCCGCTAAATTTAATACTGTAGCTCCAAAATCTACAAAACTAACAAAAGCAGTTGTTCTAATTCCTTTAGAAAAACACGATAGGTTTTTATATTTTTCAGGAACATACACCACCAAAGGAACGTGCAAACCAGTTTCATATAAATACCCTTTACTCCCAGGAAGCACACCTCCATGATCCCCATAATAAAAAATGATTGTATTTTCCAACAATCCATCTTTTTTAAGTTCGCTTATTACTTCTCCAACTTCCACATCCATTTCTTGAATTTTATTTCTGTAATACGCATTGGTATATTCAAATAAATCCGTTTGAGGGTGATTTGGCATTACAAACATTTCATTCACAGGAGTTATAGTCTCCGTTTTTTGCATATCTTCTTTTGAAAAATGCAAACTTCCTTCATGTGTTGTTTCAATGTTATGTACATAAAAAAATGGCTGTCCATCTTTACGATCTCTCCAAGTTGCTTTTTTTGAAGAATCATCCCAAACATTATTTGCCTTTATAATATTGTAGTCTTCTTTTGAATTGTTAGCCGTATAATAACCCGCTTTTCTTAAATATGAAGGAAACATTTCCTGACTACTATTCAACGTAACTTTTTCTTCCGCTCTATGGTAATGTGTTGCTAAACGAGGACCATAACTTGACGTAATTAAAGTTGAACGCGCAGCACTACACACTGCCGCATTGGAAAATGCCCGATCGAAAATAATTCCTTGCTTCGCCAACCATTCTATATTTGGAGTAGCTACACCGTGTTCATCAAATAACTTCATGTAATGCTTTGAATTATCTTCAGAAGTAATCCAAACAATATTTGGTTGTTGCGCCTTCAATAGTGAAGAAAACAATATGAACATGATTAGAATTACGTTATAAATATTTTTCATTTTATACTTTTATTTATTTTGTCAGTTATTTTTAGAATCTCAAAATTAACTCTTTCCAAAACTACGCAAAAATGAACGATTATTTACATTGCAACATATTGCATAAATAACTGATTTTTGATTTATAGATACTGTTAAATAAAAAAAGAGCCCCTTCTAATTTTGTTTCGGATTAAAATTTAACGCCAAAAGTATTTTACCATATACAAATAAAAACCCTGTAAACTCACATCTACAGGGTTCTCAATTTTAAAACTAACAAATAATCACTCAGTTGTATGAACAGACTTTACTATTTCATACACTGAAATATATTGTGTTTAATACTGTTTTTTTTTGCCATTCAGTAATATATCATTTTGAAAATTACATTTCTCTTTGAAATTATTTAACGCTAACGTTTCTTTTAAATTTGGATAAATGCGGTAGCTAACTAAAAATTTACCTTTAAATATACACAAAACTTTTGACTATTAACTCTTAATTTTCAGATATTTTACAACTGATATTTCGATAAATAGTTAACTTAATTAATTTGAACTGGTTGAACTGGTTGAACTGGTTGAATTGGCTGTATAGGTATATAAATTTCCGTTATCCAAAGCGCGGGATTCAGTGTATTATTTTTACTAAGTTTATAAACTTCAAAAGCCTCGCCATTTTCTACTGGAATAAAACCTTTTTCTTGCAGCGTTTTATTTGAAAACGCCCAACCTTCTCTAATATATTTATGATCCCCTTTAACAACTGTTTTAAATGTTTTTATCGGATCCATAAAGCCTGTTAACACATCGCCTTCTGTTATTATTCGTTCATTAATTGGGAAACAAACAGAAATTAAAGCCGTTTTATTAATCGCATCCAATTTATGATAAATAACAAATGGATGTCCAAAGGATTCCACATTGTTTTTTTTCATATACGCAGCAACTTCATTAAAATATATTGGAATTGTTTCCTGTAACTTATCAATTCTACATGAAGTTGTTTTGTATAAATAAAAACCGCCTCCATAATCCACCAATCCTTTTATTTCAAAGGAATGTTCCTCCATTTTTTCGGTCAAATATTTTTCTAATTGGGCAAGTCCTTTGGTATAATTTGGTAACATATTTTGTTCAATACTACCATTTAATAACCAATAAATTTTTTGTTGAAAACTGTTTTCCCCGTGCATTCCCCAAACAATTTCGGTTCCATGTTCCGTTTCTTTCAAAACCCAATAGCCTTCTGCAGAAATTTTAGAGCCTAAACTTACTTGTTGCACTATTTTTTGATTCGGAATAACTTCAAGCGTTTTTACCGAATAATCTTCATCATTAAATTTCACAAATAATTCAGCGCCAACTCCACTATTTTCATCCGAATAATTCACCAAATTCTCTGTTAGCATTGGGTTCCATTTTTCCCAACTTTTAAAATTATTTAATTCTTCATAAACTACTATTGCAGGAATCTTAACTGTCTTTACCGCCTTAATATCATACTGTCCATCCAATGTTGCAACGTACATGGAACTTCCTATTATTATAATCATTAAAAAAAGAAGAAGATATTTAAGGACGCGCATATTTTATGAATTATATCGGTTTAATGGCTAATTTACTAAATATCTCATTAAAAAACCATAATTTTGATGTCCTAAATTTTAATTCAATTAAAAATGAAAAATAACTATTTATTAGTATTCCTATTTAGTATTACTTTAATGATTTCATGCAAACAACAACCTGAAATTACCGAACAAAAGTCTGAAGATGCTCCTTTTGATTATTTAGTAGAACAGTTTGCCGATATAAAAGTGTTACGCTATCAAATACCAGGATTTGAAGAATTAACTTTAAATCAAAAAAAGTTAGTCTACTTTTTATCACAAGCTGGTTTAGCTGGAAGAGATATTATGTATGACCAAAATTACCGTCATAATTTAAAAATCCGTCGTGCACTCGAAAACATTTACACAACATATACTGGCGATAAAACTTCTGAAGACTGGAAAAATTTCGAATTGTATTTAAAAAAGATTTGGTTTGCTAATGGTATTCACCACCATTATTCAAACGACAAATTTATACCTGCGTTTTCAAAAGAATATTTTGATACATTATTACAAAATACCAAAACGACCTTAACAGGTGAAGCGTACGATGTTTTATTTAATGATACTGACAACAAAAAAGTAAATTTAGATGAAACCAAAGGCTTAATTGAAGGTTCTGCCATTAACTTTTATTCACCAAACATTACCACTGCCGAGGTTGATAAATTTTACGCTGCGAAAGCTGATAAATCCGACAAGCCTATTGAAACTGGTTTAAACTCTAAATTAGTGAAAAACGCCAATGGCTCTTTAGAAGAAAAAGTTTGGAAAGTTGGCGGAATGTATGGTTCAGCTATTGAAAAAATAGTGTACTGGTTAGAACAAGCGGTTACAGTTGCTGAAAATGAAAAACAAGCCAATGCTTTAAAATTATTAATTTCTTATTTTCAAACAGGTGATTTAAAAACTTGGGACGATTACAATATTGCTTGGGCAACAAGCACTGATGGTGATATTGATTATATTCTTGGTTTTGTTGAAGTGTATAACGATCCAAAAGCGTACAAAGGTTCTTATGAAAACGTTGTACAAATAAAGGATTTTGAAATGTCTAAAAAAATGGCTGTGGTTTCAGCAAACGCACAATGGTTTGAAGACAATTCTCCTTTATCACCCGAACATAAAAAGAAAAACGTTGTTGGAGTTTCCTACAAAACAGTAAATGTAGCTTCAGAAGCCGGAGATTCTTCACCTTCTACTCCAATTGGTGTTAACTTACCAAACAACAACTGGATTCGTGAACAACACGGTTCTAAATCAGTTTCTTTAGGAAATATTATTGGAGCATACAATGGTGCTGGTGGATCTGAGAAATTGAAAGAATTTGCTTTTGATGAAGCTGAAATTAAAGCCGAAGAAGAATTTGGACAATTAGCGGATAAATTACATACATCGTTACACGAAGTAATCGGTCATGCAAGTGGACAAATAAACCCTGGAATTGGACAACCAAAAGAGACGTTGAAAAATTACTCTTCTACTTTGGAAGAAGCTCGTGCTGATTTAGTTGGTTTATATTATTTGCCAGACACTAAATTAGTGGACATTAAAATATCTCCAAATGCACAAGGGATTGGAAAAGCAGCCTATGACGGATATATTCGAAACGGCTTATTAACACAATTAGTTCGTGTAAACTTAGGTGATGATATTGAGGAAGCTCACATGAGAAATCGACAATTAGTTGCTTCTTGGGCTTTCGAAAAAGGAAAAGCCGAAAACGTAATTGAAAAAGTAGTAAAAAATAACAAAACGTATTTTGTAGTAAGAGATTATGCAAAATTAAGAGTGTTATTTGGTCAATTATTACAAGAAATTCAACGTATAAAATCAGAAGGCGATTTTAAAGCCGGAAAAGCTTTAGTTGATACTTACGGTGTAAAAGTGGACCAAGCTATCCATAAAGAAGTATTAGCACGTAACAGCAAGTTTAAATCTGCTCCTTATAGTGGTTTTGTGAATCCTGTTTTAGTACCTGTATTAGATGCTAACGGAAATATTACCGATGTAAAAGTTACACAACCAACAAACTTTACAGAGCAAATGTTGGAATATGCTAAAAACTACACCACACTTCCAGATGAAAATTAATTGGTTTTAAAATAACGATTAAAAGGTATTCATTTTTTGAATGCCTTTTTTTATGTCAAATTTTGAATAAAGTTGCGTTTAAAAATAAGTGATAACTCACTTCAATTAATGCATTGAAAACGTAATTAATGTAAAAATAGCAATAATCAAAAAAACGGCTATAATTACAATAAAACTGTTTTTATAGTATTTTTTATGAATTTTTATATCTTTTCTATAACTCCAAATCATAGCAATAGTAAAAGCTATTAAAAAGAACCCTGCAAATATAAGTTGACCCTGTGTAAACATTTAAAATATGTATATTTACCTCAAAAGTACATAAATTAAATCAGAAATAAATACGCAAAAGTATTCTAATGAAAAACAAGATAAACGCCGTTCAGGCATTTCACGAAGCATTTGGTTTAGGAATTGAACATACTCCTATTGCAAAATTAGACCCCGATAAAATTAAATTACGCTTTAATTTAATGGCTGAAGAAAACGAAGAATATTTGGAAGCAGCTGAAAATAATGATATTGTAGAAGTGGCTGACGCATTAGGAGATATGCTCTATATTTTATGTGGCACTATTTTAGAACACGGCATGCAACATAAAATTGAAGACGTTTTTAATGAAATTCAACGAAGTAACATGAGTAAATTAGGAGAAGATGGCAACCCAATTTATCGTGAAGACGGTAAAGTATTAAAAGGTCCAAATTACTTTAAACCAAATATTGCTGAAATTATGTTGAAATAATATTTTATTTTTAAACGTACCAATTAAATAGCGTTGGTACGTTTAAAAATAATTCCAAAAACTCTTAATTTTCTATTATTTCGTAACTTGTATTTTCAACAACAGGGATCCCTTCCACTGTTAAACCTTCTAATTGAACAGAAACCTTTGTAGCGACTTCACTATTAAAAAAGGAAATTTCGGCATTTCCAGATGCATCGGGATGCACATATGGATTCCAATACAAGGTATTCCGAACATCTCTTTTTTGCTCCCAATTATCAACTGGTGGTGTGTCATAATTTGGTGAATAAAACACTTTAGCATTGTAATAACCTTCTATTTTTTTTGTAATTGTATGAAATAGCTGAACCTCCTTCGATATACCACCACCTGATTTTGTATATATTAATATAGCGCCGTTCCCTCCTTTTGAACCGAAAGATAAAGCACTACTAGTAGACGTTAAAGCTTCCAAGCGTTCAACTGCACTTGGTGGAATAGAACTCAAATCTGACGAACTAACTTCCATATCATCTACCATAATTAAGGCTAAATCACCATTATTTCTTCTAAAACTAATAGTATCATTATTAATAAAAATTCCTGGTACTGTTCTTTGAATTAAATCGTAGATGGAGGAAAAATTTGATTCCTCTTTAGTTCCATCATAGGTGTAATTAGCAAAACCATATTTATTTTCATTTTCAACTTTTGCCTTTCCAACAATTAATACTTCTTCCAATCTATTACTTAAAGGCACATTATATTCTAAATATTTTTGTTTAATATTATCTCTTACTCGCTGAATTTCGGCTAATTTCGAATCGTCAAAACTCTTCAAACCCTTAAAATTTACTAAAATTGGTTCCTTATAAATAGAATCTAACACAAACATTCCACTGTTTTTATTGTTCTTATTTCTCGCATTTAATCTAATTTCAGTAGTTCCAACCACATTTAAATTTTTGAAGTTAAATCTACCTTCACTATCCGTGGTGTCTAATTCAAAAACTGCTTTCCCATTATTTATATAAAACAAATTCACCTTACTTTCATCCTTTACTCCTGATGAAAACAATCGTTTAACGGTTCCTGAAATTTCGATTCCTTTTTCTATCTGAAATTTAGGTTCCTCCTTAGCATAATTTTTTTTCCAAATAAAATCGCGCCAACCTTGTGTTAATAATAACAAATCTAAATGTTTCAATCTATCTACATTTTCTGTATTAAAATAGTATCCAGGATTATAGACAGGCCCTTTGATATCCGATTCCATTAAAAAATAAGAAGAAATAGTTGAATTTGAATTTTTATCAAAAGGAATTGCTTTGGTATCGATAACTGCTATTGAATAACTTCCGGTCTGAGCAGCTCCACTGTGTTTTTTTGAAGAAACATGAATATTAACTTTTTCTTTTGACTTATACTCCGCTCTATTTGAAGTCAATTTTAGCTGAACACTTGGTTCTTTTTCAATATAAAACAAACGTTCTGCTTGCGATTTTAACGCATCATCTAACAAAGTAATTTGTACAACTCCAGCTGGTAATTTATCCTCAGGTAACAAAATACTCGTATTCGTTTTTTTTAACACAATACCTCCTTCAAAATAATTGACACCACGTGTTGAAAAATAAATGGGTAGCTGTTTATTTAAATTATTATTTAAGGTCTCTTCATTCGTTTTGATAGTTACAATATTTTTCCCTTTTAAATTTGAAACTGTCATAGCAAAACCTGTCTTTAACGCTTTCGGTAATTCCACCTTAAACGTTTCGTCATTTAAACCTTTCATTTCCACAAAATAGCTCGTCAATTCATTGGGTGTAAAAATAAATTTTCCCATTCCATTATGCTCAGTCGATATTTTTGATATTTCACTTCCTTCAGAATCAAATAGCACACCGCTTGATTCAATAGGCAAACCTACTTTATTTGTAACAGTAAAAGCAACATTACAAGCAACACCTTCAATTAACGAACCGCTTTCTGGAAAAAATTGTACCACCAAGTTTGTGTCTGGTTCAATTTCAGCAACTTCTTTTGACTTGCCTTTTTTAATTGGAGTACTTAACCCATTTTCAGCACCTTTCACATCAGCAATATCCAGTATTTCAACTTCCTTTGAAAACACAAAATCGGTTTCAAAATTTCGCATATAATTAGTATATGCTCGCAGCTGGTAAGTACCTGGTTTTACACCAATAGAATCTGACAAAACTATATCTCCATTACCTAAACCATAATTTAAGAGTGTATTGTTTCGTGCTATAATTTTTGAATCTGGCGACACCAATTCTACATATACTATTTTACTATTATTACTTAAAACAGTTGTATATGCACTTGTTAAATAGGCTTTATACCACAAAGTTTCACCTATGTTATAAAAAGTTCTATCAGTGTGTACGTATACCTTTTCTAGCGGTAATATAGTTGATACCTTTGGTGTATTCTTTACTAATTTTTGAGCTGTAACTTCTTTTAAACCTAAAAACAAGAACAGTAATGCAAGGGTTATTTTTTTTGTCATAATGATTAAAATGCCGCTAAAAATCAACCTAGGCGACTAACAAATTTAACTTCTTTTCCCTTGAAAACAAAATGTGTTAACACTAAATAACAAAAATAGATCTAGAGCATACATTTAAAAAACACACACAAAATTTTGGCGTTCATTTATGCTATAAACCCTTACCTTAAAGGTTATTTTTCATGAAAAACTCCTTAAAAAAATTAGGGCTATTCTTTAGACACAAAATCAATATTGTAGAATCCACCTTTATTTTCCTTTCTGTTTTTTGAAAATTGGGTAATTAAATAGGCTGTTGTAATTAAATTTCGAAGTTCACACAAATCAACGGATAATTCTGAATAATCATACAAACGCTTGTTATCTTCATACAATCCACGAAGTCTTCTTTCGGCACGTAACAATCGTTCATTAGAGCGTACAATTCCAACATAATTACTCATAATAGTTTTTACTTCATTTCTATCATGCGTAATTAATACTTTTTCCATATTTTTTACAACACCGCTATCATTCCAAACAGGAATGTTAGTTGGCTCAGGAATATTCTTAAAACGTTTTGCTAAATTTTCAACCGCTTTATTGGCAAAAACCAAACCTTCCAATAAAGAATTAGAAGCTAATCGGTTTGCTCCGTGCAAGCCTGAACGAGTCACTTCACCACAAGCATATAAATTTTTTATAGATGTTTTTGCTTTTTTATTCACATTTACACCACCACAAATATAATGTTGTGCAGGACAAACAGGAATAAAATCTTTTCGAACATCAATTCCTAAACTCTTGCATTTTTCGGTAATATTTGGAAAGTGTTTTTTGAATTCTTTATAATCAATCTGTGTACAATCTAAATACACATTTGGAGCTCCACTTTTCTTCAATTCAGTATCAATAGCTCTTGCAACAATATCGCGAGACGCCAATTCCTCACGTTCATCATATTTATGCATAAAGCGCTCTCCATGAATATCACGTAAAATAGCACCTTCTCCCCTAACAGCTTCTGAAATTAAAAAGGCTGGATATTCTCCGGGGTTGTATAAAGCCGTTGGATGAAATTGAATAAATTCTACATCTGAAACTTCCGCTTTGGCTCTATAAGCCATAGCTATTCCGTCTCCAGTTGCTATAACAGGGTTTGTAGTTGTATTATACACTTGTCCATTTCCACCAGTAGCTAACATTGTAACTTTCGCCGAAAAGGTTTTTACTATATTTTTCTTTTCATCAAGTACATAGGCTCCAAAACAAGTAACTTTTTCTTTTCGCTTTGTTTTCCATTTTTTAACTTGATGCTCTGTTATTAAATCAATGGCATAATAATAGTCAAAAAAATTTATGTTTTTCTTTTTCTCAACCTGCTCAATTAATGCACGTTCAATTTCTGCACCCGTTATATCTTTATGATGTAACACTCTATCCTGCGAATGTCCACCTTCTCTACCCAATGAATACTTTCCTTCAGCAGTTTTATCGAATTTTGTACCCCAACTTATTAACTCCTTCAATCGAGCAGGAGCATCTTCCACCACCATTTTCACGACCTCTTCGTCGCAAATACCATCACCTGCTATTAACGTATCTTCAATATGTTGTTCAAAAGAATCTACCGTTTTATCCCAAACTGTTGAAATTCCACCTTGGGCATATTTAGTATTACATTCACTTTTTTCGCCCTTAGTAACAATGGTAACGATACAATCTTCAAATTCATTTGCTGCTTTTAAGGCAAAAGATAATCCTGCAATACCAGAACCAATAACTAAGAAATCTGTTTTGTGTATTTTTTTTTCAGCATTCATCTAGTAGGTATATTTTTAAGATAGCTCCAACATACGCTCAATTGAAACTAGCGCTTTTTTACTTAATTCCTCTTCAACTTCTACAAAAGGTAATTCGTATTTTAAGCATAAATACAATTTTTTCATTGTATTCATTTTCATGTAAAAACACTCACTACAATTGCAACTGTCATCTTCCACAGGTGCAGGAATTAATATTTTATCTGGCGATTCTTGACGCATTTTATGCAATATTCCAACTTCAGTAGCTACAATAAATGTTTTAGCTGAACTTGTTTTTACATAATTTAACAGACCTGATGTTGAACCAACATATTTAGCAACTTTTAATAAATGTGCTTCTGATTCCGGATGCGCTATAATTTCCGCTCCTGGGTTTTCAGCATATAATTTTAAAATTTTATCTATTGAAAATGCTTCGTGTACCATACAAGCACCATCCCAAAGCAACATTTCTCTACCTGTTTTTTTAATTAACCAAGCTCCCAAATTTCTATCTGGTGCAAAAATTACTGGCTGGTCTTTTGGAATAGAATTAATTATTTTTTCAGCATTTGAAGATGTACAAACAATATCTGTTAATGCTTTTATTTCTGCAGAAGTATTTACATAAGAAACCACTAAATGATTTGGATGCTTCTTTTTAAAAGCTGCAAATTCAGCTGGTGGACAAGAATCCGCCAATGAACAACCTGCTTTTAAATCTGGCAATAATACTTTTTTACTCGGGTTTAAAATTTTTGCTGTTTCAGCCATAAAATGAACACCTGCAAATACAATTATATCGGCATCAGTTTCTGCTGCTTTCTGAGCTAAAGCCAAACTATCACCTACAAAATCAGCAATGTCTTGAATAGCACTTTCCTGATAATAATGTGCTAGTATAATAGCATTTTTTTTCTTTTTAAGCTTTTTAATTTCCTTTATATAATCTACACTTTTTGGTGTTTCAATATCTAAAAATCCAACTTCTTGTATATTTTTCTTCGCTTTTCCTAAATCTGTCATAATTCTTTTATAATTGGTTTTAGACCAATAAATGCGCTTTATTGGTCTAAAACCAATGCTATAAGCAATTGTAATGTATAAAACTTTTAGCGATTAAACACTAAATGTCCTTTTTTATTGCACTTTGTATCTCCAGCCAAAAGTGTCTTCGGCTAAATTACGTTGAATGTCTGTAATACTTTTTTTAATGAAAGAAGCGTAACTATCTTCAACTTTAGGTAATTCAAATTTTTCATCTTTGTGTGCAAATCCAGCAATAGGACTCACCACAGCTGCAGTTCCTGCACCAAACATTTCTAATAACGAACCGTTTTTAGCCGCCTCTACAATTTCCGTTACTTTAATAGGTCTAACTTCGACTTTAATCCCCTTAGATTCTGCAAACTGAATAATACTTTTACGAGTAATACCATCTAAAATACGCTCACTTATTGGCGCTGTTAATAGTGTATCGTTTACTCTAAAAAACACGTTCATAGTTCCAGCTTCTTCTAAAAATTCGTGACTAGAAGCATCTGTCCATAACACTTGTTGGTATCCTTGTTGAGCCGCTAATTTAGCTGGATAAAATGATGCGGCATAGTTCCCTGCTGCCTTCGCAAAACCAACACCTCCATTAGCTGATCTACTATATTTATCTGCAATAACAACGCGAACTTCCCCTG
>JAGPIQ010000051.1 GCA_018054895.1 Lutibacter sp.
TAAAACAGTTGTTTGTATTCACCACTTGTTTTAAATGAATTGGGTTTTTTGAAATTTTTGTAAATACTGCATCCTTGTAAAAATCTTCATATAATCCGAAGGCTTTTTCAATATCATCATTGAATTTCAAATAAATAGAAGCAAAAATACCTCTACTAAAATTCCCTCTATTTGGAATAAAAAATAATTCTTCCGCAAAGTTTGGTTGCAATTGCACTAAACTTTCTGTTATTTCTCCCAAATGTTGATGTGTAAATGCTTTATACACTGAAAAATTATTATCTCTCCAGCTAAAATGAGTCGTTTCACTTGGTGAAACACCTGCTCCTGTCGAACCCGTTGTAGCGTTAATATGTATAGAATCATTCAACAAACCAGCTTTAGCCAATGGTAAAACTGCCAATTGAATAGCCGTTGCAAAACAACCAGGATTCGCAATGTAATTTGCAGATTCTATGCTGTCTTTTTGTAATTCTGGCATTCCGTATACAAATTCTTTCCCTTGAAAAACTTCATCTTTTTCCAAACGGAAATCATTACTTAAATCTATAATTTTAGTAGTTTTTGAAAATTGGTTTTGTTCTAAAAATTTTCTTGAATTTCCGTGTCCTAAACACAAAAACAATACATCTACATTTGAATTTACTTCCCCTGAAAATTTTAAATCCAAGGCTCCTAATAAATCCTGATGCACATTGTAAATGTAATTTCCAGCATTTGAAGTACTGTACACAAAATCCAATTCAACTTTTGAATGGTTAATTAACAATCTAATTAACTCTCCAGCTGTATAACCAGCCCCACCAACTATTCCTACTTTAATCATAATCCACTATTTACGCTGTGATAAATTTTATTTGCTGTACCTAATATTTTGATAAATCCTTTGGCATCTTCAGCTGTCCAAGCTTTATTTGTTTCTCCATACTCCCCAAATTTAGATTTCATCAAATCGTGTTCCGATTCAATTCCGTTTAAACTAAAATGGTACGGTTTTAAAGTTACAAAAACATCACCTGTTACGGTTTCTTGAGAACTTTCTAAAAACGCTTCAATATTACGCATCACCGGTTCAAAATATTGACCATCGTGCAATAACGTACCATACCAACTACCTTGTTGTTCTTTTAAATTTTGTTGCCATTTAGACAATACGTGTTTTTCTAATAAATGATGCGCCTTAATAGTAACAACAGCTGCTGCAGCTTCAAAACCAACTCTACCTTTTATACCAACAATAGTATCACCAACGTGAATATCACGCCCAATGGCATATTTTGAAGCAATGGCTTCTAATTTCAAAATAGTATTTACTGGAGAATCTAGTTCACCATTCAACCCAACTAATTGCCCTTTTTTGAAGGTTAATTTAATAGTTGTTGGATCTGTTTTTTCTAATTGACTTGGGTATGCTTCTTCTGGCAATGCTTGGTGTGATGTTAATGTTTCAACACCTCCAACACTTGTTCCCCAAATACCTTTATTGATAGAATATTTTGCTTTTGACCAAGGATAATCTACTCCGTGTTTTTTCAAATATTCAATTTCTTCTTGTCTTGATAATTTTAAATCACGAATTGGAGTGATGATTTCAATTTCAGGAGCTAAAGTTTGAAAAATCATATCAAAACGCACTTGATCGTTTCCTGCACCAGTACTTCCGTGCGCAATGTATTTTGCGTTGATTTTTTTAGCGTATTCCACCACTTCAATAGCTTGAAAAACACGTTCAGCACTTACAGATAATGGATATGTATTGTTTTTTAACACATTTCCATACACCATAAAACGAATTGCTTTTTGGTAATATGTTTCTAAAATATTTTGATTGGTATGAGATTTCACACCCATTTCGTATGCCTTAGCTTCCACTACTGCTAATTCTTCTTTAGAAAACCCTCCAGTATTTACCAAAACACTGTGAACTTCTAAATTAAGTTCATGTTGTAAATATTTTACACAATACGATGTGTCTAATCCTCCACTATATGCTACTACTACTTTATCCATCATTATTTATTTTTTTTAAGAAACAATGCTTCTTTAATTTTTTTTAATCTACTTAGTACTTTTGAGTCAAAAACATGTTTTTTTATGTTTTTGTCATGTGCTGGATCGTATAACATTCCAGTACATAAACACATTTTATGATCTTTCGCTTTTAATATTTCATAATTTGTGCATGTTTGACAACCTCCCCAAAACTTAGGATCATCCGTCAATTCAGAAAAAGTAACCGGTTTATAGCCCAATTCCGAATTTATTTTCATTACAGCCAAACCAGTTGTAATTCCAAATATTTTAGCTTCTGGATATTTTTCCAACGAATAATCGAAAATTCGTTTCTTAATTTTTTTAGCCAAACCTAAGTTTCTGTAATCTGGATGAACAATTAAACCAGAATGTGCCACATATTTTCCGTGACTCCAACATTCTATATAACAAAAACCAGCAAATTTATCTCCATCCAATGCTATGACTGCATTTTTATTCTCTAATTTGGTCATTATATATTCTGGAGTTCTTTTTGCAATACCTGTTCCGCGCTGCTTTGCAGAAGTTTCAATGGTGTCACAAATAATTTCAGCATATTTGTTATGTGAGCTATCAGCAATAATAATTTTCAATGCTACTAAGTTTATTAAATTAATGTTTGTTTTATTGTTTAGTTCTAAAGAATTGGACACACCTAATTCTATTACATATCAAGACCGCCTGGGCCTACGATAAAAAACTACAGTCATATTAATAACTATTCCTAAAATTAAATAGTAATTAATGTATGATAGTATGTAAAAAGATTGATGCAAAATGGTGCTAAAAAATGAAAATTAATAAAACTGTTTTTGATACGTTAGATTAACGCATAACGCGACGCATAGACTGTGGGCGTCGGGGAGTATTTACAGTACTATTTATAGTTTGTGTTTTCATTAGTTCAAAATTACATAAAAAATTAATACAATTATTAAATTGTTTTATAATTAACACAATACAACTTAATCTATCTAAAATTAACAAATTGAGCTCTTCAACTCTTTCTTCTACATTAAAAACTGAAACAATTCTGGTTTTTCATTCAAATATTCTCTCAAAAATCCTTTTTGTTCCATACGCGCTATTAAAGGTTCAAAATCTTCTTTCGATTTCAATTCAATTCCAACTACCGCTGGACCTTTATCTCTATTGTGCTTTTTTGTATACTCAAAATAAGCAATATCATCATTTGGACCTAAAACGTCCACTACAAATTCTTTCAATGCTCCTGAGCGTTGCGGAAATCTAATAATAAAATAGTGCTTTAACCCTTCATAAAACAGGGCGCGCTCTTTCATTTCTTCCATTCGAGTAATATCATTATTACCTCCGCTTATTACACAAACAACCGCTTTCCCTTTAATTTGTTCCTTATAACTTTCTAAAGCCGCTATTGATAATGCTCCTGCAGGCTCAACCACCAAGGCATTTTCATTGTAAACTCTTAAAATAGTAGAACAAATCAACCCTTCATCAATTAATTGAACGTCAGATAAATACTCTTTACACAATTCAAAAGTAATATCGCCCATTCGTTTCACCGCAGCTCCATCTACAAATTTTTCAATGTCTTGTAAGGTTGTATTTTCTCCATTTTCCAATGAAGTTGATAATGATGGTGCGCCTTTTGGCTCCACTCCTATAATTTTTGTTGAAGGACTTAAAGAATTAAACACACTTCCAACTCCTGAGGCTAAACCGCCACCACCAACTGGAAGAAATAGATAATCTATTGATTTTTCAGCATCATTCAGTATTTCTAAGCCAATAGTTCCTTGCCCAGCAATAACATCTACATCATCAAACGGATGTACAAAAGTACTATTTTGAACTTCACAATAAGAATTTGCTGCAATTTGGGAGTCGTCAAAACTATCGCCAATCAATTGAATTTCAACAAAATTGCCACCGAACATTTTAACTTGGGCAATTTTTTGTTGGGAAGTAGTTACAGGCATAAAAATAGTACCTTTAACATTTAAATTTTGGCAAGCAAAAGCTACACCTTGGGCGTGGTTTCCAGCACTAGCGCACACAATACCATTTTGTAATTGTGCGGCGGATAATCCTTGAATTTTATTATACGCACCTCTTATTTTATAAGAACGGACAACTTGTAAATCTTCTCTTTTAAAATAAATATCAGCTTGATACCGTTCTGAGAAATTTTTCATAAATACCAAAGGAGTTGCCTGAACAACTCCTTTAATATTTTGTTGCGCTTTATAAATTTTCTCTAATGAAATACTATTAGTTATAGATGCTTTCATAGATTTAATTTAGAGCTTTAATTTTATAATTATACAATTTTTTTCATTGCAGTCATTGATTCTCTTAAGAATTCACCAATTTCTTCAACTGGGTGATTTCTAATAGCTGCATTTACTTCAATTAATAATTTATTATCAACACCATTTGAACCAGAACTAAATGGACGACCAACTAAATTACTTGGAGCATTTTTAACATACTCAGCAATTAAAGGCTTACAAGCGTGATCAAATAAATAACAACCATATTCAGCAGTATCAGAAATTACACTGTTCATTTCGTATAATTTTCTTCTTGCAATAGTGTTTGCAATTAATGGCGTTTCGTGTAATGATTCGTAGTATGCAGACTCATCGATAATTCCAGATTCTGTCATCGCTTCAAAAGCTAATTCAACACCAGCCTTTACCATTGCAACCATTAACACACCGTTATCAAAATATTCTTGTTCAGAAATTTCTACATTCCCAGCAGCTGTTTTTTCAAAAGCAGTTTCACCAGTTGCAGCTCTCCAAGTTAATAAGTTCACATCATCATTCGCCCAATCTTCCATCATTGTTTTAGAAAAATGTCCTGACATAATATCATCCATATGTTTTTCAAATAATGGACGCATAATATCTTTTAATTCTTCAGAAACTTTGAACGCTTCAATTTTAGCTGGGTTTGATAAACGATCCATCATATTTGTAATACCACCATATTTTAGAGCCTCAGTAATAGTTTCCCAACCATATTGAACTAATTTTGAAGCATAACCAGCATCTACTCCTTCAACAATCATTTTGTCGAAACATAAAATAGAACCTGTTTGTAACAATCCACAAAGAATTGTTTGCTCACCCATTAAATCTGATTTTACTTCAGCAACAAATGATGAACGTAACACACCAGCAGTATGGCCTCCAGTACCAACAGCATACGCTTTTGCATAATCCCATCCTTTTCCTTCTGGATCATTTTCTGGGTGTACAGCAATTAATGTTGGAACACCAAAACCTCTTTTAAATTCTTCTCTTACCTCTGAACCAGGAGACTTTGGAGCCACCATAATTACAGTGATATCTTTTCTAACTTGCATTCCTTCTTCCACAATGTTAAAACCATGTGAATAAGACAATGTTGCACCTTTTTTCATTAAAGGCATAACCGCTGTAACAACCGCAGTGTGTTGTTTATCAGGAGTTAAGTTGATCAACAAATCTGCTGTAGGAATCATTTCTTCATACGTTCCAACTTTAAAGTTGTTTTCTGAAGCGTTTTTAAATGATTGTCTTTTTTCAGCAATAGCAGCTGCTCTTAATGTATAAGAAACATCTAACCCAGAATCTCTCATATTTAATCCTTGGTTTAACCCTTGAGCACCACAACCAACAATTACAATTTTTTTACCTTTTAATGCATCAATTCCATCATTAAATTCTGATCTATCCATAAATTCGCATTGACCCAATTGCTCTAATTGTAAACGTAATGGAAGTGTGTTAAAATAATTTGCCATTTTCTCTTTTATTTTTGTTAATCTGTTTTATAATTATTTAAAGTTGAAGGATTTAAAGATTGAACCTTTAAACCTATCAACTTTTTAACTTTTTAGTTATATTCTTTTAATAATTCTGAAATAGCCATTCTAGGCCTTGAAATTGCAATTCGACCTGAACGAATAAATTGCAATAATTTATAGGGTTTTAATTTTTCATACATTTTATCGATATCTTCTTTTAAACCAGAAGCTTCAATTACAAAATAACGATCTGTAATTGCAATAATATGTGCTTTTCTAAATTTTAAACGCTCTTGAATGTTTTCATTATATAAATGTTCTGTTGAAATTTTAAACAACGCAGTTTCTATATAAATAACCTCATCTTCAGTATGATAAAAAGCACCGATAACTTCGATTTGCTTTTCTAACTGACCAATAATTTTTCGAGCTCCAATTTCTGAAATATTCACCACAAAGGTAAATCTGTGTACATTATCAATTTCAGATTCAGAAACGGTCATACTTTCAATATTAATATGACGCTTTAGGAATATTGCCGACAAACGGTTTAAAATTCCTATATTATTTTCGGTATAAACCGAAATCGTATATGTTTGATTCTCTTCCATAATTAACTTAGTCTTATATCTGAAACACTTGCTCCTGTTGGAATCATTGGAAAAATATTATCTTCTTTTTCAATAATTACTTCCAAGAAAAAGGCATCTTTTGATTTCATCATTCTTTCAATAGCTGGTCCTAAATCTTCTCTTTTTGAAACTCTTACGGCTTCAATATCATACGCTTCTGCTAATTTTACAAAATTAGGACTTACCATTTCTGTGGAAGCATATCTTTTTTCGAAAAATAATTCTTGCCATTGACGAACCATTCCTAAATAACCATTGTTTAAAACAACAATTTTTACAGCAGCTTTTGTTTGAAGAATAGTCCCTAACTCATTACAAGTCATTTGGTAACCACCGTCTCCAATAATAGCAACAACTTCACGATCTGGCGCTCCCATTTTTGCTCCAATTGCAGCAGGTAGTGCAAATCCCATGGTTCCTAAACCACCTGAAGTAACGTTACTTCTTGTTTTAATAAAATCTGCATATCTACAAGCAAACATTTGATGTTGACCTACGTCTGAAACAATAATAGCGTCACCTTTGGAAATTTTATTAATTCCACCCAAAACTTCACCCATTGTTAAACCTTCTTTTGTAGGTTCCAACTGACCATCAATTACTGTTTCTTTTTCAATTTGATACAGTTTATCAAATTCTTTCATCCACTCTTTATGCTCGCCTTTTGTAAGGTATTGCATAATTTCAGTCAAAGTTTCCTTCACATCCGCAACTACGGCAACATCCGTTTTTACGTTTTTATCAACTTCCGAAGGGTCTATTTCAAAATGAATAACCTTTGCTTGTTTTGCGTATGTTTTTAAATTACCAGTTACACGATCGTCAAAACGCATACCAATAGCAATTAACAAATCACATTGATTCGTCAATACATTTGGGGCATAATTACCGTGCATACCTACCATACCAACATTTAAAGGATGTTCCGTACTTAAAGCTGATAGTCCTAAAATTGTTGAAGCTGAAGGGATGTCTGTTTTTTCAATAAAATTTTTGAATTCCTCTTCTGCACTACCTATAATAACACCTTGCCCCCAAACAATAAATGGTTTTTTTGCGCCATTTATTAAAGTTGCAGCTGCTTTTACTTTTTCAATATCTAATTTAGGCAATGCTCTATAACTTCTTACTTTCGTACACTTTTTGTACGAATATTCCACCTCGCCAAACTGAGCATCTTTTGTAATATCAATTAAAACAGGTCCTGGCCTTCCGCTTTTAGCAATGTAAAAGGCTCTTGCCATTATTTCTGGAATTTCACTAGCCTTTGTTATTTGGTAATTCCACTTTGTTACGGGTGTTGAAATACCAACAATGTCTGTTTCTTGAAAAGCGTCTGAACCCAATAAATGTGAAGCAACCTGACCAGTAATACAGACCAAAGGAGTAGAGTCTATTTGAGCATCAGCAATCCCTGTGACTAAATTAGTAGCCCCTGGACCTGATGTTGCAAATACAATTCCTGTTTTACCTGTAACTCTGGCAAAACCTTGAGCTGCGTGAATTGCACCTTGTTCATGACGTGCCAAGACGTGATGAAAAGATTCTTGATACTTGTACAATTCGTCATAAATTGGCATAATGGCTCCTCCTGGATATCCATAAGCCAAGTCAGCTCCTTCCTCCAATAAACATTTAATTACAGCCTCTGCACCTGAAATTTTTATTGTTTTAGGAGTTTCACTTTCTTGAATTTCTCTTTTCAATGTTTCCATATAATTACTATTTATCCGTTACACAACCTTCAGAAGCGGTTGAAACGGTTCTTGCATATTTGTATAATATTCCTTTTGTATGTTTTAACGGAGGCGCAGACCACTTCAATTTTCTTTCTGCTAATTCAGCATCCGTTAATTTTACATTTATTGTTTTGTTTGTTGCATCAATTACAATTGTATCACCATCTTCAATTAAGGCAATTACACCACCAGTTTGCGCTTCAGGAGTAATATGACCTACTACAAACCCATGCGTACCTCCAGAAAAACGACCATCGGTAATTAAAGCGACCGATTTACCTAAACCAGCACCCATAATCATAGAAGTTGGCTTCAACATTTCTGGCATTCCAGGACCACCTTTTGGACCTACATATCTAATTACTACAACATTTCCTTTGGCTACTTTTCCAGCTCCAATTCCTGCATTTGCTTCATCTTCACTATTAAAAACTACGGCTTTTCCTTCAAATAAATTACCTTCGTTTCCACTAATTTTAGCTACAGAACCTGCAGTTGCTATGTTCCCGAATAAAATTTGTAAGTTACCTGATGGCTTTAATGCCTTATCCGTAGTGTGAATTACTTTTTGATCTTCTTCAAAAGATAATGGCTTCACATCAGCTAAGTTTTCGGCTAATGTTTTACCTGTAATTGTCATACAATCTCCGTGTAAAAAACCTTGATCTAATAAATATTTCATTACGGCTGGAGTTCCACCAATACCATGAACATCTTCCATTAAGTATTCTCCACTTGGTTTTAAATCTGCAATTAAAGGAGTTCTATCGCTAATACGCTGAAAATCATCTAATGTAAATTCAATTTCAGCAGCATGTGCAATAGCCAAATAATGTAGCACAGCATTTGTTGATCCACCCAAAGCATTTACTAAGGCAATCGCGTTTTCTAACGATTTTTTAGTAATAATATCTAAAGGTTTTAAATCTAATTCCACTAAATTTTTAATAGCAGCAGCAATTCGCTCACTTTCATTTTCTTTATACGGGTTTTCCGCAGGGATAGAAGAGTTGTAAGGTAATGCAAAACCAAGTGCTTCAATTGAAGATGCCATTGTGTTTGCAGTATACATACCTCCACAAGCGCCTGCTCCTGGAATAGACCGTTGAATAATTTGTTTATATTCTTCCTCATCAATATTTCCTGCTAATTTTTGACCTAAAGCCTCAAATGCAGATACAATATTTAATTTTTTCCCATTGTAATTTCCTGACGCTGTTGTTCCTCCATAAACCATTAATGATGGTCTATTTAAGCGCAACATTGCCATAATTGCTCCAGGCATATTTTTATCGCAACCTACTACAGTTACCAAACCATCATAACTTTGGGCATTCATTACAACTTCAATAGAATCTGCAATAATATCTCTTGAAGGTAATGAGTAGTTCATACCTGATGTTCCCATAGAAATACCATCACTAACACCAATTGTGTTAAATTTTAAGCCGATGAAGTTTGTTTTGTTTACTTCTTGTTGAATATTAAATGCTAAATTATTTAAATGCATATTGCAAGGGTTACCATCGTAACCTGTACTTGCAATTCCAATTTGAGGTTTTTTCAAATCATCTTCGCTTAAACCCACTGCATATAGCATTGCTTGTGCCGCAGGTTGTGTTGGATCTTGAGTAACTCTTTTACTGTATTTATTTAATTGCATTTATCTTATAATTTTTTAAATTCTAATGAATTTTATTTAAAACATTTAGTTTCAATCTGCTTATTTAATAATAACGGACAAATTTAACTTAGTAATTTATTTTTATCATTATTAGATTGCTTTTTTTACAATATTCACATTGACAATAATCTACACAAACACTTGATATATAGATTTTTACATCTTGTTTTTTTACAATGATTATTCAATAAAAAAAGCCTTCTTAAATAGATTTAGGAAGGCTTTTAATTTTTTATAATACAAAACAATTCCTATCTAAGTGAAAAATTTCACAGAGACACTAACTATCATTATATTTTTAATTGAATTTTTCATTATATATAGTAGCAAATATTATAATTAATAATTAAAACACAAAACTTAATTTGCTTTTATTTTGTAATGTTTTTTGCTTTCTTTAGAATTATCGATTCAACAGAAACATTCTGAATTTTACTTTCTAACCACGACAAAATATCTAAATACAAAAAGGAACGTTTTTCATACGGATGATTTTCAAATTTTATTAATTCGCTATGTAAATTGATAAATTGCTTTTTTAAATCTTGTGGATAAATGTTACTTAAATTTTTAAGGAATAAAATCATTTTACGCTGAACCTGATGTAAGTCGTTCATTTTCAATAAAAATTTATAGGTTGAAACGATTAACTTTTCGATATGATAATCTATTCCAGCCTCATAATGCGCCACCAAATTTAAAACACGCGCATAACACAATAAATCTTCGCGCATTTTTAACTCTTTATTCTGAATAATTTTTTCTAAATAAACAATACAATCTTCATTTTTTCCAGCTCCAAAATACATACAGGCTATTTTGTAATAAAATACCATGATATGATGATCGTCAATTAAATTTTCATATTCTTCTAATTCAGTAATTAAATTTTGAACAAAAGGAAGTCCTTCCGTAAAATTACCTTCTATAAAATGAATGTTTAATTTATTTTGATTGAGGTATAAAAAAATAAGTGTTTTCGTATTTTCATTAATGGCAACCTTATCAAACTTAAGGTCGTTTTTTAAATTATTTAATACTGAATTAAATTTTATTTTATGCTTGCTTAAAAATAATGATTCCAATAAATAATTGACTCCTTTTAAAAAAAATACAGGATTTTGCAATTTCATTTCCGGATTTTCATCAAATAAATCTACCCATTTTTGAGCATATTTATAACTCGAAGCAAAATCTTGCATTATTAAACTATGCCATAAATATGCTTTATATAAAAATAATTTTTCTTTAAAACCCAGTTCTGAAATATGGAATTTAGGCAACCTTTTTTCAAAATATGTATTGATTAATTTTATATCCTTATCATCTTTTGCATATCCTTGTTTTAGCAATAAACTATACAATTGCAATGATAGGTTTGAAAGTTTACTTGTGCGAACATTTTTTAAACTCAACGCTTTTGCTTGTTCCGCCAATTCATCGGCACGATTACTCATACTTCGCGTAATATATTGCGATTCAATTACTTTTTCAAACTCTACTATTTCATACGCCAAATTATCTTCACCATTCGTTAAAGCCAATTCTTTTGCTTTATCTAAAATTTTTAGACTTTGTTTGTACAGTCCTTTATTATATAAAATGGCTGCAAAATCAAATTGTTCTCTAATATTTGTTCGAACATTATGGTGAACTGGGTTAAAACGTAAGCTTACCAATATTTGTTTATACAAATGTGCTTTTGTGTTGGAAATTTGCTGCTTTTTAATATTGGTTTTTTTTAGAATTAAATCATCATCAAAAGCGCTCACTTTATCCAATAAATTGAATAGTGACATGAAATTTGCATCAGAATTCCCCCCCAATCGTCCGACATACAACTTGAATTGTCGCTTTTCGGACTTAGATAACGACTTTACAAGTGTAAAAAGTGCATCTTTTTGTTCAATAGCCATTGTAACTGAATTATTTTTTAATTATTGATTTTCAGATAGTTATATTTTATTTCACCCATTTGAACGTAGTAAACTATAGTAATTATCATAAAAATCAAAAAACCTTTACTTCTATTTTTGGTACTTCAAATGTGATAAAAAAAAATCAGAAATGAGTAAAAATAAGGTCCAAATTTTTGACACAACTTTAAGAGACGGAGAACAGGTCCCTGGTTGTAAATTAAATACACAACAAAAATTGGTTATTGCCGAACGATTAGATTTATTAGGTGTTGATGTTATAGAAGCTGGTTTTCCAATTTCAAGCCCAGGAGATTTTACTTCTGTAGAAAAAATTTCCCAAATAGTAAAAAATGCAGTAGTTTGTGGATTAACAAGAGCCAATAGAAAAGATATTGAAGTTGCAGCTGACGCATTAAGATTTGCAAAAAGACCAAGAATTCATACAGGGATAGGAACTTCAGAATCTCATATTAAATACAAATTTAACACAACCAAAGATATAATTATTGAACGTGCTTTTGAAGCCGTTGCATATGCCAAATCTTTTGTTGAAGATGTTGAATTTTATGCTGAGGATGCAGGAAGAACAGATAATGAATATTTAGCAAGAGTATTAGAAGCTGCCATTAAAGCTGGAGCAACTGTTTTAAATATTCCAGATACTACAGGTTATTGCTTGCCGGATGAATACGGTGCAAAAATTAAATATTTAAAAGAAAACGTAAAGGGAATACATAACGTTATCATTTCTTGTCATTGTCATAACGATTTAGGTTTAGCCACTGCAAATGCAATTGCAGGGGTTCAAAATGGAGCACGTCAAATTGAATGTACTATTAATGGCATTGGAGAACGCGCTGGAAATACAGCTTTGGAAGAAGTTGTAATGATTTTGAAACAACATCCTTACTTAAATTTAGACACCAATATTAACACCAAATTGCTATACAGCACCAGTCAATTAGTGCAACAAAGTATGGGAATGATGGTGCAACCAAACAAAGCTATTATTGGTGAAAATGCGTTTGCACATAGTTCAGGAATTCACCAAGATGGGGTGATTAAAAACCGTGAAACATACGAAATTATTGATCCAGCAGATGTTGGTGTTACAGAATCTTCTATTGTACTAACAGCACGTAGCGGAAGAGCTGCATTAGCGTATAGAGCTAAAAATTGCGGATATAATATAACTAAAATTCAGTTAGATGATATTTACCCACAATTTTTGCAATTTGCCGATCACCAAAAAGAAGTAAACGATGTTGATATTGACCATTTAATGGACTTGAACCAAATCAAAAAAAATAGCATAGCTATTTAGCTATTTTATGTTTTAGTAACCAAACTAAACTCTGAGAGATAATTTAATTAAATTATCTCTCTTTTTATTTTTAGGCGTTTCAAAAAAATAATAAATACGAACTCTATAATCATATATATTTTAGTAGATTAGTAGTATCTTTGTTCGTTTTATAAGTAAAAAGTATATGAATTTAAAAATAGCTTTACTACCTGGTGATGGAATTGGCCCTGAAGTGTTACAGCAAGCTGTAAAAGTATTAGATGCAATAGCTGAAAAATACAAACACAATTTCACTTTTAAAAAAGCTGATATTGGAGCTTCTGCCATTGAAAAAACAGGAGATCCGCTGCCTGATGCATCATTAGAAATTTGCAAAAATGCAAATGCAATTTTAATTGGAGCTATTGGCGATCCTAAATTCGAAAATAATCCAGATATTAATATTCGTCCAGAGCAAGGCTTATTAAAACTTAGAAAAAACTTAGGTTTATTTGCAAATATAAGACCCTTAAATACTTACAATACATTATTACATAAATCCAGTTTAAAAAAGGATGTTATAAAAGGTACGGATTTAGTGATTTATAGAGAGTTGTCCAGTGGTATTTATTTTGGTGAAAAACACTTGTCAGAAGATGGAAAAACAGCTTCGGATGTGTGTATTTATACAGAAGATGAAATTTTAAAAATTGCACATTTAGCATTTAAAGCAGCTCAAGTTAGAAGAAAAAAATTGACATTAGTTGATAAAGCCAGTATTTTAGAAACTTCACGACTTTGGAGAAGATGCGTTACAAAAATCGCGAAATTATATCCCGACGTTCAACTAAATTATATGTATGCAGATACTGCTGCTATGCAATTAATATTGAAACCAACACAATTTGATGTTATTTTAACTGATAATTTATTTGGAGATATTTTATCCGATGTTTCAAGTGTTATTTCTGGTTCTATGGGGTTGTTAACCTCTGCATCTATTGGTGTTGAATCTGCCCTTTTTGAACCAATTCACGGGCCTTACCCTGAGTTTAAAGGGAAAAACATTGCAAATCCGTTAGCCGCAATACTTTCTGGAGCATTATTATTGGATCATTTTGGCTTGCACGATGAAGCTGATGATATAAGATATGCCGTTGAAAAATCTATAGAATTAAACATTACAACTCCAGATTTAAATACTACAAATCATTTTTCTACAACAAACGTGGGGAATTTTTTAAGTGATTTTATTTTGGATGATGAAAATACTTTTTATAACAAAAACAACATAGATTTAGGTCAATCTACTATTATCTAATGGTATTTTATTGCTGCTTTTTTTAGTAAACTTCTTCAAAAAAAATGAAGTAAGTATTTATTAAAAGTAATTAACTAATAATTTTTCCGACCAAATACTGAAATAGTCAATAAAAAAGTATGGCAACAAAATCAGAAATCATTCAACAAATAATTTCGAATAAAAAAAATCAACATCTCGATTTTAGTCTAAAAACGAAGACGGAAGATTTTACCAATAATTTATTTCACACCTTATTTGATTCAAAAGTTTCGGTTGAAGCTTCTATAGATCAATTGGAAAATGAATTTTCAGTTATTTTTAAACTGGCTTGTTATGACAAATCCAAACCGTGTACAAGAACGTGGAATTCTTTTCTTGAAAAGTTACCGTATTTGTTAGAAAAATTAAATTTAGATGCGAAGGCTTTTTTGAATTTTGATCCAGCATCAGAAAGTATTGAAGAGGTTTATATTGCATATCCTGGTTTTTTCGCCATTGCCATTTATAGATTTAGCCACGAATTATATCACTTAAAACTACCTTTAATTCCAAGGCTTATGAGCGAATATGCACATAGGCTGGCAGGTGTTGATATTCATCCTGGGGCAACTATCGGCAATTCATTTTTTATAGATCATGCCACAGGAATTGTAATTGGAGAAACAACTGTTATTAAGGAAAATGTAAAAATTTATCAAGGAGTTACGTTAGGAGCCCTTCAAGTTAAAAAAAGTTTAAAAAATTCAAAACGACATCCAACAGTTGAAGAAAATGTGATTATTTATGCCAATGCAACCATTTTAGGAGGCGAAACCATTATTGGAGCGAATAGCATTATTGGAGGAAATGTTTGGATAACAGAATCTATCCCCAAAAACACCTTTGTGTATCACAAGCCAGAAACTAAATTAAAACCAAAATTATAAAAATGAAGAACCAATCATTGTTTCATTTTATAGGAAATACACCATTAATTAAAACTCAAAATTTAGTTACAAAAAAGGGCGTTTCGTTATATTTAAAATTGGAGGGAAATAACCCCGGTGGAAGTGTAAAAGATCGTGCTGCATTTAATATGATTTCTGAAGCATTAAAAAGAGGCGATATTAAAAAAGGTGATTTTTTAATTGAAGCAACTAGCGGAAACACAGGAATTGCCTTAGCCATGATTGCGCAACAATTTGGATTAAATTTAATTTTAGTAATGCCAGAAAATTCTACCAAAGAACGCGTACAAACAATGGAAGCGTATGGCGCAAAAGTCATTTTAACACCCGCAGCAATTGGAATTGAAGGCTCTCGCGAATATGCGGATAAACAAATAGCAGAAAAAGGATATGTAATGCTAAACCAATTTGCAAATGACGATAATTGGAAAGCGCATTATAAAACTACCGGCCCTGAAATTTGGAAAGATACCGAAGGTGAAATCACACATTTTGTGTCTGCAATGGGAACAACTGGTACTATTATGGGTACTTCAACTTATTTAAAAGAAAAAAATAAAGCGATACAAATAATTGGCGCTCAACCTACGGATGGCTCTAAAATTCCTGGAATCAGAAAATGGTCTCCAGCATATTTACCGAAAATTTTTGATGCTAGTAAAGTAGATACCGTAATTGAAGTAAGTGAAGAAGAAGCACGTACAATGACAAAACGCCTAGCCAAAGAAGAAGGAGTTTTCGCAGGAATGAGCAGCGGAGGCGCGGTTACAGCTGCATTAAAATTAATTGAATCTATTGATGCTGGGGTATTAGTTGCTATCATTTGTGATCGTGGAGATCGTTATCTTTCTTCGGATTTGTTTGAATAAAACGTTGTAGTATTTATCCTTATTTATCATTGGATAACAACCTCATTTTTTGTAAGTTTGTTAGTCAGAATTCATATTATTTATACATGAAAAAAATTCAAATGGTTGACCTTCAAAGTCAATACGCCAAAATCCAAGATAAAGTTGATTCAAAAATATCAGAAGTTTTAAAATCAGCCACTTACATAAACGGACCAGAAGTCCACGCTTTTCAAAAAGAACTAGAAAATTACTTAGACGTTAAACACGTAATTCCTTGTGCGAACGGAACCGATGCGTTGCAAATAGCAATGATGGGATTGGGTCTACAGCCAGGTGATGAGGTAATTACTGCCGATTTTACGTTTGCAGCAACTGTAGAGGTAATTGCTCTATTACAATTAACCCCTGTTTTGGTGGACGTTGATCCAATTGATTTTAATATTTCAATTGAAGCCATTAAAAAAGCAATTACTCCAAAAACAAAAGCAATTGTTCCCGTGCATTTATTTGGAAGACCTGCACAAATGGAGGCCATTATGGAAATAGCCGCTGCACATAATTTATTTGTAATTGAAGACAATGCGCAAGCAATTGGCGCTGAATATACTTTTAGCGATGGAAGTAAAAAGAAAGTAGGAACTATTGGACATGTAAGTTCTACGTCATTTTTCCCTTCAAAAAATTTAGGGTGTTATGGTGATGGTGGTGCTATTTTTACAAATGATGATGCGTTAGCACACACTATTAGAGGAATAGTAAACCACGGAATGTATGTACGATATCACCATGATGTTGTTGGAGTAAATTCCAGATTAGATAGTATTCAAGCGGCGGTATTAAATACAAAACTTCCTTTGTTAGATAGCTATAATGAAGCAAGACAAAATGCAGCAAAAAAATACAATGCTGCTTTTGAAGGTCAAAAAAATATTACAACACCTGTAATTTATGAAGAATGTGTAGACCACGTTTTTCATCAATATACATTAAAAGTTACGAACGTAGATAGAGATAAATTAGCAGCTTTTTTAAATGAAAATGGAATTCCTTGTGGTATTTATTACCCAATTCCATTACACAGCCAAAAAGCCTATGCCGATGAACGTTATATGGAATCTGATTTCCCTGTTACAAATCAATTAATTCAAGAAGTAATTTCATTACCTATGCATACTGAATTAGATGATGATCAAATTGACTTTATAACTTCAAAAGTGATTGAATTTATTAACAAATAAACACATATTATGAAAGTATTAGTTACTGGTGGTCTTGGATTTATTGGTTCGCATACTGTAGTTGAATTACAAAATGAAGGGTTTGAAGTTGTTATAATTGATAACTTATCTAATTCAAGCATTGAAGTTTTAGACAAAATCACTTCAATTACTGGAATTAAACCAGAATACCATAATATTGATTTAAAAGAAAAACTAGCTGTAAAAAAGTTTTTTGAACATACTAAAGTTGAGGGTATGATTCATTTTGCAGCTTCAAAAGCGGTAGGAGAAAGTGTTCAAATGCCCTTGGAATATTATGAAAACAATATTGGTAGTTTAATCTATATTTTACAAGAATTAAAGGCTAATAACTTAAATAACTTTATTTTCAGCTCTTCATGTACGGTGTACGGTCAAGCGGATGAATTGCCTATTACTGAAAATGCACCAATTAAACCTGCAGAATCTCCTTATGGAAATACAAAGCAAATTGGTGAAGAAATTATAAAAGACGCTACAAAAATATCTGATTTAAAGGCAATAGCTTTACGCTATTTTAATCCAACTGGAGCACATGAATCAGCAAAAATCGGCGAATTACCAATTGGTGTTCCTCAAAATTTAATTCCTTATGTAGTTCAAACTGCTGCAGGTCTTAGAAAAGAATTGTCCGTTTTTGGTAGTGATTATGACACTGTTGATGGTACGGCCGTTCGCGATTATATTCATGTGGTAGATTTAGCAAAAGCTCATATTATCGCCTTAAAACGTTTAATTAAAAACAATAATAAGGCACAGTATGAAATTTTTAATTTGGGTACAGGAAAAGGAAATTCTGTATTAGAAGTTATTAATACTTTTGAAAAAGTAACAGGAAAA
Source organism: Lutibacter sp. (assembly GCA_018054895.1). Classification (GTDB taxonomy): domain Bacteria; phylum Bacteroidota; class Bacteroidia; order Flavobacteriales; family Flavobacteriaceae; genus Lutibacter. The sequence continues at coordinate 18,272 of JAGPIQ010000051.1, forward strand.
AAAGTAAATTATAAATTAGTTGACAGACGTGCTGGTGATATAACTGCCGCTTATGCAGATACTAATTATGCAAACAATGAATTAGGGTGGAAATCTGAATTAACATTAGATGATGCTTTACTTTCAGCTTGGAAATGGCAAGAAACATTAA
>JAGPIQ010000159.1 GCA_018054895.1 Lutibacter sp.
TGCATAAACGCTTCCTTCTTTTTCAGCTAAAACATCTATTTCGTGGGTAACGCATTCGCCATATAAAATTACACTGACAGAGGTTTTAAATCCTTTTTCTCTCAATAAAGCTGCAACTAACCTTTCAAACGGATAACCTGTTGGTCCTAATTCAAAAATGGCACGTTTTAGACTATATCGTGATGCAGATGTTCTGTTTGTTTTTTTTAAATAAGCAAACGCTTTTTTATATATTTCATTTGAAGAAATACCATCATAAATTTCTGGTTGTATTTTTGAAATAATGTTTTCAATATCTTCTTTAGATGCACCACTACGTTGTAGTGAATGTTCTAATTTTTGAGTTGAAAAAGGTTCAACATCAATAGAATTCTTTTTAATAAAAATTGGTTTTTGTTTCATAATTCAAGTATTAAAAACGTAAAGTTTCTGTCATTATACCAAACCTAATTGAGCTGATTTGATGTTGAAAATAAATATTATAATAATCCATACCTTGATAGAATTGAACAAAGAATCCAATGTCTTCTAAAAATTTGGGATGATAATAAACAATTAAACTGGCATTAATTCTTTTAGAATTAAAAGTGTCCCAATTGTTAATATTATCTAGCATCAAAGTTGTTTCTGCTTTTACAGAAAAGTTTGCCTTTTGTTCACTACTTTTTATGAGGTTCGATTTCATAGGAAGTTTATAAGCTAAAAATGTATTGTGCCATCGCAATCCACTATATTGACCATGAAGTTCTTCTAACATCCAACTCTTTGGGTGAATTTCAACTGAGCTTTTTATAAATTTGAAAGCTTTCAAGTTTTGACTATATGATGATTGTAAAAAACCTAATTCTAAATAGTTTGTTGCAAAATTTCCTGATTGTAAATTGACTTTTCCATCATCTGTATAAAAATTACCATCTTGACCATTAGAATGATGAGCAATTTTACCAAATAAAGTTAATTTATTGGCTGCATCTTTATGACCTGTTAAAAAATAGAACGCAATTTGAGGTATATAACTTGGTGTTTTTACGGGATAAGAATACTCATCAAACATTCTTATTATAATTTGAGAAGTTAACACTGCCATTAATCTTGAATCTTTACGTTCTCTGATCTTAAAATTAGGACTAACATTTGCCTCAAACATTAAAGGTTCTAAATTTCCAATATCAAAAGGAAAAGTAACATAACTTTCTTCTTGATTTACTTGTGCAATTTTATCTAAATTAAGAGTTACAATTGAATCTGATAAGGTTTGTGCAACAATACTATTTGTATACAAAACAGTAAATAAGTATATTAAATTAATTCTTTTCATAAATGATATATTTATATGTTTCAAAATCAATTTTAAACAACTCGATAAATTTTTAAATGTTACTAATTATTTATAAATTATTTTAATATCTTTTGAAAGGTTTTTATCTATTTTAAAACTAGCTTTAGAAAAATTAGGTCTATTTGTTAAGTTGATATTTTGATAATTTGAAAAACCTATTCCTTCTATAGGTAGAATGAATTTTTTGTCAATTTTGCCATTTTTATTTTCGTCATGAAGTATAAATACTGCATAGTTTCCTTTAGGAATATTATTAAATGTTATAGTTGATGAATTCATAGAAATTGTACCAACTTCTTTTTTATAATAGTTTTTAATTTTCTCATCAGGTATTGTTCCATCTTTATTGTATAATAAAAAAAGAATGTTTCCATTAGAGTTTCTTAAATCAAAAACATTAACTGTTAAGGAATAGGACTCTTGACCTTGAGAATAGTTGGATAAAAGAACTAAAAATAATGTTGTTATTAGTTTTTTCATTTTTTAGATGTATTTTCAAAAAACCACCATTTTGGTTTAATTTGTTGTTTGATTAATCCAAATTTTTCAATTGCGTGAGTTTCCAAGTGTGTTACTAAATCAGGTATTGAATTCGTAACATAAAGTAGTTTCATATCTTCTGGACTAATGCTTTCATTTTCGACCATAATTTTAATATGATGACAAAGTTCTTTATGATATTCCGAATCAAAAATAATTATTGGAAAGTTTTTAATTACTTTGGTTTGTATTAATGTAAGTACTTCAAATAATTCATCTAAAGTTCCAACACCACCCGGCATTACAATAAAAGCGTATGAATATTTTATTAAAACAACTTTACGAACAAAAAAATATGGAATATCTATCCATTTATGTAAGTATGGGTTAGGTTTTTGTTCTCGAGGCAATACAATATTGCAACCTACAGAATATCCGCCATTTTCAAATGCTCCTTTATTTGCCGCTTCCATTATTCCTGGACCACCACCAGTCAAAACAGTAAACCCTAGTTTAGAAATTTCTGCACCAATTTTTTCTGCATTTTGGTAATGTTCTGAATCAGGTGTAAATCTTGCAGATCCAAAAACAGTTACACAAGGACCAATAAAATGTAGTTTTCTAAAAGCTTTTATAAAATTAATTTGAACTTTAAAAGTGAATATTAGTTCTTTAAATCGAGATAATGGCCCTCGAATAAATAAAGACTCATTTGTAATTAATTTATTTTTATGTTTTTTCATGTTACATTATTTTAGTTGTCAGAGATTATAAATCAATCTCTTGTCCCATTAAAGAAACAACGCAATCAAAACCATATTTTTCGTTTATTTTTATTCGAAGTTCATCAGCTGGAATATTTTCTCCATGAACCAAGAAAACTTTTTTAGGTTTATTTTCTAAATTTGATAGCCAATTGATTAAATCTTCTTGGTCGCCATGAGCTGATAGTCCCTCAATTTCAAGAATTTTTGCTTTTACTTCGTAATATTTTCCATGAATTTTAATGTCTTTTGCACCTTCTAATAGTTTTCGCCCACGAGTTCCTTCAGCTTGATATCCAACGATAATAACAGTTGTTTCAGGCAAACCTATATATTTTTCTAAATAGCTTAATACTCGACCACCTGTAACCATTCCACTAGCAGCAATAACTACTTTAGGTTGTTTATCATAAATAGCTTCAATTGTGTCTTTATATTCGGTAATCATGGTAAACATATTACACATTTCAACACATTCGTTTGGTGAAAGTTTGTGCCATTTTGTGTTATTTTCAAAAACGTCTAATATTCTTATTCCCATTGGTGTATCAATGATGTAAGGAATATTTGGAATTTTTCCTTCACTTTTAAGTTGCCAAAGCAAATACATTACCGTTTGAGCTCGTTCGACAGCAAAACTTGGAATAATGATTGTGCCGCCTTTGTTGACTGTATTGTTAATGTAAGTTTCTAACTCATATTTTGTGTCTGTATCTGGATGAATTCTATTACCATAAGTGCTTTCAAGAAAAATATAATCGGCATTTTTCGGTTTTGTTGGGGCATACATAAGTACATCGTCATCACGACCAATATCTCCAGAAAAAACTAATTTTTTATTTTCAATCATTAAATCTATTGTGCAAGCTCCAATGATATGTCCTGCATTTGTAAAAAATGCCTCAATTTCAGCATCAAGATTGACAACTTCATTCACTTTTACTACTCTAAAAAGAGGAAAAACTTGTTTGGCTTGTTCTACTGTATAAAGTGGTTTTGCAATTTGATGTTTTGAATAATGTCCTTCATTAGCTTTGTTAGCTTCTTCTTCCTGAATTTTTGCACTATCCAATAAAATAAGTTTTGCGATATCTTTGGTTGGACTCGTACAGTAAATTTTACCTTTAAAACCCTGATCAACTAATCTAGGCAACCAACCGCAATGGTCTAAATGACCGTGTGTAAGTAGAACAAAATCAATTGTTGATGGTAAAACTGGTAATGGTTCCCAGTTGAGTTCACGTAATGGTTTTATGCCTTGAAAAAGACCGCAATCTATAAGAATTGTTACTCCGTTACTTTCGATTAGTGTTTTTGAACCCGTTACAGTTCCTGCACCTCCAATGAATTTAATTTTCATAATGTTTTATTTTTTACTGCATTTAGCAAATTATTTTAAAAATTATCTATGTTATATTTCCTTATACAAATAAATCATCTTGGTTTGGTTCTATACTTTAAAACTATCAAATAGAGTCACTTAAAATTTTTAATTTGTTTTTTTATAACTCCAAACAGCCAAACCATTTACAACTACTGCAAATCCAAATATTATTAATAAATTATTTAGTACTTCAACAAAACCAGAACCTTTTAAAAGTACCATTCTAATAAACTCAACATAATAACGAATAGGGTTTAACAAAGTAATGTTTTGAGCCCATTTTGGCATACTTTCAATAGGCGTAAACAAACCACTCATTAAAATAAAGATTACCATAAAAAACCATGCAATAAACATAGCTTGTTGTTGGGTTTCTGTGTGATTAGATATAAAAAGACCAAACCCTAATATTAAAAGTAAATAAATAGATGTGAAGCCATAAACTAATAAAATATTACCTAGCATTGGAACATTAAAAACAACTTTAGATATTATTAAACCTACAGTCAAAATGACTAATCCAAGTACCCAAAACGGAAATAATTTTCCGATAATAAATTGATATTTTTTTATTGGTGTAACATTTATTTGCTCTAATGTTCCCAACTCTTTTTCTCTAACAATATTCATAGACGAAAGAAACAATGTAAGCATGGTTACCAACAAAACTAATATACCAGGAACCATAAAGGTTTTGTAGTTTAAGGTATTGTTATACCAAAAAGAAGGTATAACCATTATATTTTGTTCCACTTCTTTGTTTTCTGAAATATATTTGGACTGTATTTGAATATTCTTATTATAAGCACTAACGATCTGTGTTACATACACATTTTCTACACCAGCAGTTGCAGCATCAATAGCATTAATGTTAACAGAAATACTTCCTTTTTTATCTTTTTGTAGATTTCGATTAAAGTTTACAGGAATGTTTACAATAATATCTGTTTTACCTTTTTGCATTTCTTCAATAGCTTTATTCTCTGAAAAATAAGATTCTGTAACATTAAAATAGGTAGAAGCGTCAAATGCACTTATTAACTCTCTAGATTCTCGACTTTGATTATTATCAACAAAAGTGATAGCAATATTTTTAACATCAAATGTGGCAGCATTCGACAAAATTAATAATTGTAAAATAGGTAAAATAAATATTAGCTGAAGCATACTTTTATCTCTAAAAATCTGCTTGAACTCTTTTTGTATGATGAATAATATTGTTTTCATTTAGAAAATATTAAGTGTATTTAAAAAAATAATTTTATTCTAATCTGATTTTATATTTTTTAATACTAATTGTTATAAATAGTACTGTCATTCCAATTAATATAAGTGTTTCTTTCCAAATATATTGAATACCTACACCTTTAAGCATTATGGCTTTTACAATAATAATGAACCATTTAGCAGGAATAATATTACTGATGATTTGCATTGGCAAAGGCATACTATTTAT
>JAGPIQ010000160.1 GCA_018054895.1 Lutibacter sp.
AATCAACAAGAACTTCTGGTAATAATAATTTAGCAATATCTATTGGTGTACTCAAAATATCAATAATTTTAAAAACCCTAAGTTCTTAATTTTTTATTTACTCCACAACTTTTGGTGTTGAGCCATAGTTATCGGGAGTGCTCTAAAAGCTTTAATCCCTGCCTGTATTAGGCAGCTTTGCATTGAAAGATTCAGCAGAAGCATTTTTGCGTCTATTATCAAAATAGTTGAGTGTGTTTTGACAATGAATGTCTATTGTTCTAGAGATAGATTAATATTTTAAATTTCACGTATCTCATTTTTTATGTTTTTTATTTAATCATATTAGGGTATTAGTTTTGTAATTAAGTTCAATACTTCTCTAGATTTTTATATTAATCTGAAAAAAGCCTTACAATTTTGTAAGGCTTTTTTGTGGATAATTTTATTTTAAACACAATTTTGTGCTAGTCAAAATTCTTGGGATTAAAATAAAATTACTAAATACAACTTAAATACTACCGTTGTGGGGACAATTCATAAATTTAAGCTGTACTCAGTAAGTCAACAATTTAAACTAAACAAACACTAACTTCAATATGAAATTTTATAGAAGCACACACTTCTTTGGGTTAAATACCATTGTTCCTTGATGATTTACATAAGTAAAATCAGGAGATAATGTATTAATGTATATTTTTTTTTGATCTGTTTTACTGTTTAAACTATTTTTCACAATTTTTAAGTGAAGTTCTTTTTTTTCTGTAATTTGAGGGGCTATTGAGTTCATGATTGTAGTTTCTGAGGTTGATTGTTGGTTGTCAATAAAATTGAATGTTTTCTATTTTTGAATAAAGATTTGAGTGAAGTAGTATTTTCCTTGGCTATTTGATTCTATTGAAATCCCAAAGTGAGTTTTTTTGGAATCTTCAATTGCTCTTCTGTGGCTTTCACTATTTAACCAGCCATCTACCACTCCTTGAGCTGTTTTGTACCCATACGCTACATTTTCAGAAATGCTTTTAGCTTTTGCACTTGACATTAATTTACCTGCTCTAACATCGAAATTATCGTGGTTTACGGATCCTATTGAAATCATGTAATCCGTGTGCTCATCAGCTACACCAGAAACAATGTTTAATTCTTTTAATTCGTTTAATCCCATTTCTAATCTATGCTCATTTACTAAGTCTAAAATCTCAATTTCAATTTCAGAATAGGTTACAGAAGGACTTATGATTTCACTTGATTCGTCGAAGTATACACCGTCATCTTCTTGAGAGCAAGAAAACAATAAAAATGCGCAGAAAAGTAGCGATAACATAGGGGTTAATGTTTTCATATTTTTGGTGTTTAATGGGGTTGATATCTTTCAAAATTTTAAAGGTTGGGTAAAGACCTTCAAAATGATTAGTTAATTATTTTTATTTAGAACTTAGAATAAAATGATTCAATTCATTTATTTTGATACTCCTAAAGTACATAATAAAAGTATATAAAAAAATAAAAACAACCATTTATTGTGAAAAACTTACCGTTTGTTAGTGAAATAAGGCTTTTTGTTTATTTAGAAGTGTTTGTAGACGGGTAATTAAACACCGTTTGTTTGATAAAACGTGTATTTTGTTTGATAAAAATAACGTAAAAAAGCGAATTTATAGATTAAATTCGCTTTTTTATAATGTGTTTTTTAAAAATTTAAACTAATCCGGCTCGTTTTAAAAGTGCTTTGTTAGTCGGTTTTTCTCCTCTAAATTTAATATATAAATCCATTGGCTTTTCAGTACCTCCTTTTTCTAAAATATTCGATTTAAATTTTTGTGCGGTTTCTTTATCAAAAATACCTTTTTCTAAAAATAATGAAAATGCATCAGCATCTAAAACTTCAGCCCATTTATAGGAATAATAACCAGAGGAGTAACCTCCTTGAAAAATATGTGAAAATGAGGTACTCATACAATTTTCTTTTACATCAGGAAATAATTGAGTATTGCCAAAGGATTCATTTTCATAATTTTTAACAGCTGTTATAGTTGAAGGATCTTTACTATGCCATCCCATATCTAAAATACCAAAACTCAACTGTCGCAACGTTTGCATTCCTTCTAAAAAGTTAGCCGATTTCTTTATTTTTTCAATAAGAGCCATTGGAATAACTTCATTGGTTTCATAATGTTTAGCAAATAACTTTAAAGCTTCTTCTTGAAAACACCAATTTTCAAAAATTTGACTCGGTAATTCAACAAAATCCCAATAAACGCTTGTTCCAGATAAACTTGGGTATGTGGTGTTCGCTAACATTCCGTGCAATGCGTGTCCAAATTCGTGAAATAAGGTGGTGACTTCATTAAAAGTCAATAAAGATGGTTTGGTAGCTGTTGGTTTGGTAAAATTACATACAATTGAAATGTGTGGGCGCGAATTTTCACCTTCTTTTTTCCATTGATTTTTATATGAAGTCATCCAAGCACCATTTCTTTTTCCTTTTCTAGGGAAAAAATCCGCATACAAAATGGCTATGTAGGCGCCAGAAGTGTCCGTTACCTTATATGTTTTAACATCTTGGTGGTATTTGTCAATTGAATTTATTTCTTCAAAATTCAAATCGTACAATTTATTTGTAATTTCAAATACACCACTAATTACATTTTCTAATTTGAAATAGGGTTTTAGCTGTTCTTCTTCTAAATCAAAAAGCTCTTTTTTTAACTTTTCAGAATAAAAAGCGCTATCCCATTTTTCAAAAGTAGCATTGCCATCTTTTTTTGATAATTCAGCTAATTGATTAAAATCTTTAACAGCTGCTGGTTTCGCTTTTTCCAATAAATCATTTAAAAAATGAATGACATTGGTAGGCGATTCAGCCATTCGTTCTTCTAAAACAAAATGTGCGTGTGATTGATAGCCCAGTAATTGCGCTCTTTTAAACCTATAAGTTGCAATATCTAAAACCGTTTGTTGGTTGTCGTTTTCATTATTTTGGAAGGATCTAGCACCATAAGCAAACGACATTTGTTCTCTTAGAGCTCTATTTTCAGCATAGGTAGCAAAGGGAATGTAACTTGGGAAATCGAGTGTAAAAACCCAACCTTCCTTGTCGTTTTGTTTTGCAGCCAATTCAGCCGCCTCTAAAACACTTTCTGGAAGTCCTTTTAATTGTAAAATATCCGTAATGTGCAATTCAAAAGCATTGGTTTCTGCCAATACATTTTCACCAAACTTTAATTTTAATTTTGAAAGCTGTGTGTCAATTTTTCGTAATTCTTCTTTTTCTTTTGAAGTAAGATTGGCACCGTTTCTAACAAAACTTTTATAGTTGTTTGTCAACAACATTTCTTGTTCTGAAGATAAATTTAAAGTTTCCTTAGAGTTGAAAACAAATTTTATTTTTTTGAATAAATCTTCATTTAAAGTAATATCATTTGAAAATTCAGAAAGTAAAGGAGATACTTCTTGTGCTATTTTTTGAATTTCATCTGAAGTTTCCGCAGAATTTAAGTTGAAAAATATACTAGAAATCCGCGATAATTGTTGACCGCTAAATTCCAACGCTTCAAGGGTGTTTTCAAAAGTAGGAACACTTTTATTTGTAACAATTAAATCAATTTCGCTTTTAGCAATCTGAATTGCTTCTTCAAAAGCAGGTTTGAAATGCTCATTTTTTATACTTGAAAATGGAGCTGTTCCATAAGGGTTTTTAAAATCCTCTAAAAGTGGGTTTTTCATAAAAAAAATAATTTTAACTATACTTGTTTATTTTTAACTTCTTCTGCAGCTGCAATAACTTTTGTTTTTAAGCTTTCTTTAAATGCTGTAATTTTTGTTAAAATAGCAGGATTAGAACATCCTATTATTTGTGCCGCTAAAATACCTGCGTTTAATGCGCCATCTAAAGCAACAGTTGCTACAGGAACACCGCCTGGCATTTGAAGTATGGATAAAACAGAATCCCAACCGTCAATAGAATTGCGTGATTTTATTGGAACTCCAATAATTGGCAAAGGACTTAATGAAGCAATCATACCTGGTAAGTGAGCTGCACCACCAGCACCTGCAATAATTACTGAAAACCCACGTAAATGAGCGTTTTGACCGTAATCAAATAATTTTTCAGGAGTTCTGTGTGCCGAAACAATATCTACTTCTGTTTCAATTTCAAAACTTTTTAAAATGTCAATTGCTTGTTGCATGATTGGTAAATCCGAATCGCTTCCCATTATTATTCCTACTTTGCTCATATTAGTTTTGTTTAAAAGTTTATTGATATTAAAGTACTTTTGCCAATAGCCAATAGCTTACTGCTTGCTAATTACTTTAATCGTATTTTTTACTTGTTCCGCAATTCTTCTTGCTTCTTCAATATTATTATTTACTACCGTAACATGTCCCATTTTTCTAAACGGACGTGTTTCTTTTTTACCATATATATGTGGAGTTACTCCATCCATTTTTAAAATGGTTTCCATATTTTCATAAATCACTTCGCCAGAATGTCCTTCAGCACCTACTAAATTTACCATAATTCCAGCAACTTTGCTGTCTGTATTTCCTAAAGGTAAATTTAAAATACTACGAACGTGTTGCTCAAACTGACTTGTGTACGAAGCTTCAATACTGTAATGTCCGCTGTTGTGCGTTCGTGGAGCTACTTCATTTACAATAATTTCATCATCATTGGTTTGAAACATTTCAACAGCCAACAACCCAATATGTTCAAAGGATTCTGCTACTTTTAAAGCTATTTCTCTTGCTTTTGAAGCGACTTCATCAGAAATTCTTGCAGGACAAATTACATATTCTACTTGGTTTGCTTCTGGATGAAATTCCATTTCAACAACTGGATATGTTTTTATTTCTCCATCTTTATTTCTAGCAACAATAACGGCTAATTCGTTTTTAAATGGAATCAGTTCTTCAGTAATACAATCGGTATCCGCTAAATTGTTGATGTCTTCAACGGATTTTACAATTTTTACACCCGTACCATCATACCCAAATTGTGCAGATTTCCACACAAAAGGAAATGAAAAAGTTTCCTTTTTTAAATCTTCTAAAGAAGAAAAACGCTTATGCGGTGATGTTGGAATATTGTTTTCAACAAAAAAATCTTTTTGTTTTCCTTTATGCTGGATAATCTGTAAAACGCTTGGTTGTGGATAAATTTCCAATCCTTCTTTTTCCAGTTGAAAAAGTGCATCAATGTTAACGTGTTCAATTTCAATGGTTAATAGGTCTACCTTTTTACCGAAATTATAAACGGTTTCAAAATCTAGTAGACTTCCTTGGTGGAATTCATTGCAAATTTGAGCGCAAGGAGCATCTTTGGCACCATCTAAAATAACCGTAAAAATGTCGAATTTTTGCGTTTCTGTTAATAGCATTTTTCCAAGTTGTCCACCT
>JAGPIQ010000052.1:0-2246 GCA_018054895.1 Lutibacter sp.
TTTTAGAATTCCTTCTTCAGGGTTTGAAATTGTAGTTCCAAAATAAGGTACTAACATGTTACCTGTATAGGTTCCTGTTCCAATAATACACCAACTGTCAGTGGCTTCCCAATCTAGTGTGAAAAAGCCATAGTTCTCTGGAGTTCTAAAAAAGTTTTTCTCATTAAATTCTTGTGCTGCTTCGTATTTGCTTTTTTGAAAAGTAAATCCTGCATTCAGTTTTAATTCTGAAAATGGGACATAATTCAATTCTAAATTAACTCCCTGAACAAAAGCGCCTTCCGTAGTGTTTATTCTTGTATAAGTTACTACTCCGTTTTCATCTGGTGAAGAATATTCATTGGTAAAAGGATTGTTTAATTTTGTGTGAAATCCTTCAACTAAAATTCCAAAACTAGATGTTCCGAAAGACTTGTTGTAATCTAAAGAAGCCATAAAACTGTCGCTAGTTTCTTGTTTTAAATCAGGAGAATTGATGTGAATTACCTTTCTAGATCCTGATGATTCAATATGCAAATCTTCATCAAAAATTTGAGGCGCTCTATAACCACCAGAATAACTTAAACGCGCTTGAAAATTGGATTCAATATCATATAAAAAATTAACACGTGGACTAAAAACGTTGCCTGTTTTTTTGGTAGCATTGCTTTCTTTGTCTTCAATGGAATAATTGTCTAAACGCGCACCTAATGATAGTTTTAGTTTGTTAATTTTAATATCATATTGAGAGAATAATCCTAACGTATTCATTTTTTGATTTGAAATAGTTGTATTGTCTGTATGTGGAATTGAAATAATTTCATTGTTTGAAATTACCGCATTATCAAGATCTAAATATCCAAGTTTTGTGTCTTTTAAAGTAGAATAAGTATCTTCAATTCCAACAACCAAATCGGACGATTTAAATTTTGCATTGTATTGAACACCTGTATTTACAGTTAAATCTTTGGTGTTTCCATAATCGCTTAAAGATTGTTCCGCGCCATAATATGAATCGCGATTTATTTTTTGAACAGCCCCAAAAACTGAAAATAAGTCATTATCTCTATAATATTGTTCAAAAGTAGCAGCAGCAGTTGTTAAATTATGTGCTACAGCTTCGGAAATATCGGCTTCGTGGTTTGGTAAATTAAATTTATTTCCACCTCTTCTTTCTTCATCTATATGGAAAAAATCTAGCGAAATTTTAGCTTTAGTTCCTAATTTATGAAACATTCTAGAACCTAAAGTAATATTTTTCAATAGGGCAATTTCAGAATAAGAATCTCCATTGGCGTCAAAAGGTTTTCTCTCTCTATTAAAACCATAAATGGCAATACCACTTTGTTGATTTTCACCAACAACGGTTGCATTAAAATTTAATGAGTAATCTGTAGCTGTGGCATTGGAATCATCCAATCCAACTCCAATAAAAGAGTTGTTAACGCCAACTTCAAAAGAATTTTGTATGGGGTCTTTTAATAAAATGTTAATGGTTCCAGCTACTGCATTTCCGCCGTATAAAGCAGAACCACCACCACGGATAATTTCAACTTTTTCAATCATATTTGAAGGAATTAGTTCTAATCCATAAACACCTGCTAAACCACTGAAAATAGGTCTGCTATTTATTAATATTTGAGAATAAGGACCTTCTAAGCCATTCATTCTAATTTGACTGAATCCACAATTTTGACAATCATTTTCCATACGTAATCCAGAGCAGAAATTAAGACCTTCACTAAGGGTTACAGACTGCGTTGCTTGAAAAATTTCATTGTTAATTACATTTACAATGTTCGATGCTTTTTTACGTGTAATTTTTGATCTGTTGCCTGTAACTACTACCTCTTCTAAACCTAAAATATCGTCTTCAAGATCAATATTAATGTGTTTTGTTTGGTCGTCTTGAAGTTCAATAATTTGCTCAAAGGGTTTGTAACCAACAGATTGTATTTGTATTGTGTAAAAACCTGCCTTTAAGTTATTTAGATTGAAATCTCCATTTTCATTGGAGGAAGTTCCAATGGTGGTTCCTTTTAAAAATATGGAAACATAAGGAATTTTAGTTCCTTTATTAGTCGTTTTTCCTGTAATATTTGCGTTTTTAGAACTGTCTTGCGCAAAAATAGTTTGGCTAATAAACAGTACGTTTATTAGTATTAATAAGATTTTTTTCATGATAAATTTAAATAGTTTGATACTGTTTTAGGATGCTAAATACTATTTAAAATAGGGGGAGATTTGTTTTGTTTAAAATGAAAATA
>JAGPIQ010000052.1:2346-18071 GCA_018054895.1 Lutibacter sp.
AATGCTTCTTTCACTGCAACTAAAAATCCTACAGATTCTCTTCCATCAATAATTCTATGGTCGTACGAAAGGGCTACATACATCATTGGGCGAATAACTACTTGTCCGTCAACAGCAACTGGTCTTTCAATAATGTTATGCATTCCTAAAATTCCACTTTGAGGTGGGTTAATAATTGGAGTAGATAACATAGAACCAAAAACACCACCATTAGTAATAGTAAATGTTCCACCAGTCATTTCATCAATAGTAATTTGACCATCACGTGCTTTAATTGCCAAGCGTTTTACTTCGCTTTCAACACCTCTAAAAGTTAAGTTTTCAGCATTTCTAATTACAGGCACCATTAAACCTTTAGGTCCAGAAACGGCAATTGAAATGTCTTGAAAATCGTGTGCTATTTTATAATCACCATCCATCATAGAATTTACGTCTGGATATAATTTTAAGGCGCGTACTACTGCCAACGTAAAGAAACTCATAAAACCTAAACCAACATTGTGTCTGGTTTTAAATTCATCTTTAAACTGATTTCTTAAGTCAAAAATAGGTTTCATATCTACTTCATTAAAAGTAGTTAACATGGCCGTTTCATTTTTAACCATTACTAAACGCTCCGCCACTTTTCTACGCAACATAGAAAGTTTTGTTTTTTCAGAACTACGTGATCCACCCGCTGGAGTTCCCATACTTGGAACTGCATTTACGGCATCATTTTTAGTAATTCTTCCATCTTTTCCTGTTCCAGTAACTGCTGTTGAAGCAATTCCTTTTTCAGCCAATACTTTTTTAGCTGCAGGAGAGGCGCTTCCACTTGCGTATGATTTTTCTACAACTACAGGAGCTGGTTTTTCAACTTTAGGAGCTTCAGTTTTAACTTCGGCTGCTTTTGGAGCTGCAGTTCCTTCCGGTTTTTTACCGTCCATATCAATTAAGCAAACAACGGATCCAACAGCAACAGCATCGCCTTCTTCCGCTTTTAAAGAAATAATTCCGCTTTCTTCAGCGGGTAATTCCAATGTCGCTTTGTCTGAATCAACTTCAGCAATTGGTTGATCTTTTTCAACATAATCACCATCTTGTACTAACCAAGTTGCAATTTCTACTTCTGTAATAGATTCCCCAGGAGAGGGAACTTTCATTTCTAAAATCATGGTCTTTATTTTTTTAGTAAAACCTTAAAATTGGTTTTTAATTTATTAATTATTAGTTTCAAATACTTGGTCAATAACCAATTGATGTCTTATTTTAAATCGTGTTGAAGATCCTGCAGCAGGAACGGCATAGAAAGGTTGTGAAGCAACTTCTAAATGCACCAATCTAAAACGTTGTAACATAAAGCTCCAAGCACCCATGTTTTCTGGTTCTTCTTGCGCCCAAACGTATTTTTTTACATTTGGATATTTATTGATAATTTCCTGTAACTTTTCAAGATGTAACGGAAATAACTGTTCAATTCTAACCAAAGCGACATCCTCTCTATTTAATGTAGTTCTTTCCGCTAATAAATCGTAATAGAATTTTCCTGTGCAGAATACTAATTTTGTAACTTTTTCTGCATTTACAGTATCATCAATTACTTCTTGGAATTTACCAGTTGCAAAATCATCTAATTTAGAAACTGCTAATGGATAACGTAGTAAACTTTTTGGAGTAAATACAATTAAAGGTTTTCTGTAATCACGTTTCATTTGACGACGTAATAAATGATAAAAATTAGCGGGTGTTGTACAATCCGCTAAAATCATATTGTCAATGGCGCATAATTGTAAAAAACGTTCCATACGTGCGGATGAATGTTCAGAACCCTGACCTTCATATCCGTGTGGTAGTAATACAACAATACCATTTTGTAATTTCCATTTATCTTCTGCAGCTGATAAATATTGGTCGAAAATAATTTGTCCACCATTACTAAAATCTCCAAATTGAGCTTCCCAGATAGTTAATGAGTTAGGGTTAGCCATCGCATAACCATAATCAAAACCAAGTACTCCATACTCTGATAATGGAGAGTTGTAAATGGTCATTATACCTTTTCTATTCGGAATAGTATTTAATAAATTAATTCGTTCTTCTGAAATTTCATCACGCAAAATAGCGTGACGATGGCTAAATGTGCCTCTTTCAACATCTTGACCAGAAATACGAACATCAAAACCTTCTTGTAGTAAACTTCCGTATGCCAACGTTTCACCCATTCCCCAATCAATAGCATCGGATTCAAATACCATTGTTTTTCTATCTTGAAGAATTTTTTCTGCTTTCCGTAAGAATTTTAAACCTTCAGGAACTGTTGAAACTGTTTTTGCTATTTCTTGAAGCGAAGTTTTTGGGTAAGAAGTGTCTTCGGAAATCAACAAGGCGTCTAATTCTCTTCGAGTATATCCTTGCCATTCATCTTCCATAAACTCTCTAATAGTTGAGGTTTCTGACTCTTTGGATTTAGCGTATTCACCTTCTAATAAATTTTTAAATTCATCAATAATACCATTTAAGTAAGTAATATCAATAGAACCTTCATCTATTAATTTTTTTGCGTAGATATCTCTTGGATTTGGATGCTTCGCAATAGATTTGTATAATTTTGGTTGTGTAAAACGTGGTTCATCTCCTTCATTATGGCCATATTTTCTATAGCCTAATAAGTCAATAAAAATATCGCGTTTAAATTTCATTCTAAAATCTAATGCAATTTCAATAGCATGTACTACAGCCTCAACATCATCTGCATTTACGTGTAAAACAGGAGAAAGTGTAACTTTTGCAACATCAGTACAGTATGTACTTGAGCGCGCATCTAAATAATTAGTAGTAAAACCGATTTGGTTATTTACCACAATGTGAATAGTTCCACCGGTAGTGTACCCGTTTAAACGACTCATTTGAGTAACTTCATATACCAAGCCTTGGCCAGCAATTGCGGCATCTCCGTGTACTATAATTGGAATTAATTTCGAATTGTCACCTTTATAAACTCTATCAATTTTTGCTCTAGCAATACCTTCTACCACTGGGCCAACAGTTTCAAGATGTGAAGGATTTGGAACTAAATTCATTTTTAGTTCTTTATTACTTTTTAACGTTTTGTAGGTTGTAAGGCCTAGGTGATATTTTACGTCACCATCAATATCTTCATCTTCAAAATCTTTCCCTTCAAACTCGCTAAAAAGCTCGTGAATTGGTTTTCTAAAAATATTAACTAAGGTGTTTAAGCGACCTCTATGCGCCATTCCTAGCACAAACTCTTTTACGCCATACAATTCTGCTGATTGCCTAATAAGTGCACCAATAGCAGGAATTAAAGCTTCTCCGCCTTCTAAAGAGAAACGTTTTTGACCAACATATTTTGTTTGTAAAAAGTTTTCGAAAGTAACCGCTTGCGACAGTTTTTTAAGAATGTACTTTTTAGTTTCAACAGAATATTCGGGATGGTTGGCATTTTTTGCTAATTTGCCTTGAAACCATTTTAATTCTTCAGGATTTCGAATGTACATATATTCTACACCAATAGAATCGCAATACACAATTTCTAAGTGCTTAATAATATTACGAAGTGTGTTTTTTCCTGATCCAGTTTGATTTCCTGCGTCAAATACTGTGTCCAAGTCGCTTTCGGATAATCCAAAATTTTCAATAGCTAACGTTGGAGTGTATTTACGTCGCTCTCGAACGGGATTTGTTTTTGTAAAGAAATGACCTCTAGTTCTGTAGCCATTAATTAAATCGATTACTCGAAACTCTTTCAAAACAGTATCAGGTACTTCAGGGCAACTCTCTTTATAAGAAGAATTATTAGTTGAATAGATCGTTGTTTCAACTTCATCCTTTAATGAATAGGATTCATTGGCAAAGTCGTACCCTTGAAAAAAACTCCTCCAGCTTGGTTCAACGGAATCTGGGCTAATTAAATACTGATCGTATAAATCTGCTATAAAACCAGAATGCACGGCATTTAAAAAAGAAAATTTATCCATATTTTTTTGTTAGTAGTAATGTTATATTAATATGTAAAAGTACAATTTTTAGTATAACTAGTGTGTTTATTGATTTTTTTTTATAATAATTGTGTAATCGTTAAAAAAGCTTCCTGCAAAATACAAATGTGTGTTTTTACGAGCTATTTTTAATTAAAATAATAGAAAGTTAATAAATTTTTAAAAATGAAATTTTGAGTGTTTCGTTTAGTTTTCAGCTACTTAGAATGCTATAAAAATACAACTAAAAAAAAGTTTAATTTTTTTTGTAAAAAACATTGCAAAAAATATAAAAGTGTGTATCTTTGCAATCGCAAAAGAGAATAAATTCCTCCTTAGCTCAGTTGGTTAGAGCATCTGACTGTTAATCAGAGGGTCCTTGGTTCGAGTCCAAGAGGGGGAGCAACTCAACGCAATAAAAGCCTTTACAGTAATGTAGAGGCTTTTTTAGTTTATAGAATTTTTGTATTGACCCCTAGCTTTATAATATATTCGCTAGTATTTTAAAATTAAATAATGGGAGTAGAAATTGAACGAAAGTTTTTAGTAAAAAGCAATTTTAAAAAATTTGCTGTAAAAAGTTATAAAATAGCACAAGGGTTTTTATCTTCAAATCCAGAGCGAACAGTTCGAGTGAGAATTAGAGATACACAAGGTTTTATTACTGTAAAAGGAAAGGGAAATAGCTCAGGAACAACACGTTTTGAATGGGAAAAAGAAATTTCATTGGAAGAAGCAACTAGTTTATTAGCCATTTGCGAACCTTCAATTATTGAAAAAGTACGTTTTATAATTCCAGCAACTGATTCCCTTTATTTTGAAGTTGATGAGTTTTCTGGTGAAAATAAAGGATTGTTTTTAGCAGAAATTGAATTGCCTTCCGAAGACTTTATTTTTGAAAAACCTACGTGGTTAGGGGAAGAAGTAACAGGAAATGTTAAATATTACAATTCAGTGTTATCGAAAAAACCATATTGTAATTGGTAAAAAATAAGTATCTTCGGCACTAAAAAAAGGATTATATGGTAGAATTAGCGGGAATTATTGTATTAGGAATAATTGCACAATGGGTAGCTTGGCGATTTAAAATACCTGCAATTTTACCCCTAATATTAATAGGTTTGCTAGTTGGTCCAATTTCTACTTATTTTACTGTAGATGGTTCAAAATGGATTGAACCTGTTTGGAATGGTAGTGAGGGATTGTTTCCTGGAGAACGATTGTTTAATTTTGTATCATTAGCCATTGGTATTATACTTTTTGAAGGTGGCCTCACCTTAAAAAAAGAGGAAATTTTAAATGTAGGTCCGGTTATTTTAAAATTGATAACTATTGGGTCTATAATTATATTTTTTGGAGCAGGAATCGCAGCTCATTATATTTTTGAACTAAGTTGGGTTATTTCTTTTTTGTTTTCAGGACTTATAATAGTTACTGGACCAACAGTAATTGCACCAATTTTAAGAAATATTCCGTTAAAAAAAGATATTTCAACAGTCTTAAAATGGGAAAGTATTTTAATTGATCCAATAGGTGCTTTGGTGGCCGTTTTAGTATTTGAGTTTATTAATATTGGGCAAGGCTACGCTTATACTTTTGAAGCTATTATTGAATTTATTAAAATTGTAATTATAGGAATGTCTATAGGGTTTACATCGGCTTATGGGCTTTACTACGCCATTAAAAAAAGTTTAATTCCTCATTATTTATTAAATGTTGCTACGTTAGCAATGGTATTATTAGTATTTGTGTTATCAGACATTTTTGCACATGAGTCGGGGTTGCTTTCGGTAGTCGTTATGGGAATGGTTTTAGGAAATAAAAAATCAAAAGAATTAAAAGATATTTTATATTTTAAAGAATCCATAAGCGTATTGTTAATTTCAATTTTATTTATTTTACTATCTGCCAACATTAATATTGAAGATTTAATGTTGCTATATACTTGGCAAACTCCTGTTTTATTTGGAATTGTTATTTTAGTTTTACGACCATTGGCAGTTTTTTTATGTACCGTAAAATCGGGGTTAAAAGTAAATGAAAAAATATTTATTAGTTGGGTTGGACCAAGGGGAATTGTTGCAGCAGGTATAGCTTCTTTATTTGGTTTAAAATTAACAATGTTAGGAGAGCCTGGTGCCGAATACATTACTCCGTTAGTTTTTATGATTGTATTAGGAACAGTATTATTAAATGCAACAACAGCTCGATTATTTTCAAAGTTATTGGGTGTATTCTTAACACAATCTGATGGAATTTTAATAGCAGGTGCATCAGAATTTTCTCGATTAATAGCAACTTATTTAAAGGACAATAATCGTAGAGTTGTATTAATTGATACCAATTCAAAAAGTATTGAAAAGGCTAAGGCATTAGGGTTGGAAGCTATTGAAGGAAATGTGTATGCTGATGATTTGATGGATAATATAGAATTAAATGATGTTGGTTTTTTGTTAGCCTTAACGGCAAGCGCTTCCGTAAATAAGTTTGTACTAGATAAATTTTCTAATGACTTTGGTGAACACGGAGCTTATCGATTAATTTCTACGGAAGAATTGTTAATAGGTGATTTAAAACCAAACGCTGAATTGTTTACGCATAATAACGATTATATAAATTTAAGTGAAGTTGTTAGAGATTATCCTATTGTGAATGAAGTTAGCTTAAAATCGAAAGAGCATTATTTGGAATTGTTAGAAGATATTAATTTTGAAACGCATGCCATTCCTGTTTTTGTAAAAGACCAAAAAGGCGAAATTCATATTATTTCTAGTTTAGTTAATGATGACAAAATTGAAACTGGCGATATTTTAATGTATGTAGGTAAAACAATTGTTTAAATTTTTTAAGTGGATTTATTTAACCCACATACCAATTCAAATTTATTACCCTTTGATGGCGAGGTGATTACTTATGGTTTTTTATTGAATAAAAATCAAAATGATTATTATTTTCAAAAATTATTACAAACTATTTTGTGGGAGCAGGATGAATTGGTCATGTTCGGAAAACTTCTTAAAACTAACAGAAAAGTGGCTTGGTATGGAAACGAAGCTTACCCTTATTCGTATTCAAACACTACAAAAACTGCACTGCCTTGGACTCCAGAATTATTGGAATTAAAAGCTTTAGTTGAAAATGAAACAAATCAACAGTTTAATTCTTGTCTGTTAAATTTATACCATAACGGAGAGGAAGGAATGTCATGGCATTCTGATGACGAATCTGAATTGGGAAATCAACCAATTATTGCATCTTTAAGTTTGGGTGCTCTCCGAAAATTTTCTTTCAAACATAAAATTTTAAAAAACAAAGTAGATTTGTTGCTGCAACCTGGAAGTCTGATTGTAATGAAGGGTGAAACGCAGCTACATTGGCTTCACACGCTTCCAAAAAGTAAAAAAGTTACTACACCACGCATAAACTTAACATTCCGAACTATTTACACATAGTTTTTGTATTCATTTTTAACGTATTAGTAATATTTAAACTACTATCGGTTAATACTGTTGTGCTAATTTGCAGCATATAAATATTCAATTTATACGATGAAATTAAACGGTGTGAATCCCAAAAACAATAAGCGAGTTGTTGAATTAATTGTACTATCTGATATTCATTTGGGCACCTATGGTTGCCATGCCAAAGAACTTCTTCAGTATTTAAAAAGTATCGATCCAAAAACGGTGGTTTTAAACGGAGATATTGTGGATATATGGCAGTTTAGCAAACGATATTGGCCAAAATCACACATGAAAGTTGTAAAACTATTTTTCAAGTGGATTTCTGAAGGAAAGGATGTGCATTATATTACAGGAAATCATGATGAAATGCTTCGCAAATTTGAAGGTTTTAAAATGGGTTCATTTGCCATTCAAAACAAAATAGTTTTAGAGTTGGATGGTAAAAAAGCATGGTTTTTTCATGGTGATGTATTCGATTTTACAATGCAGCATTCAAAATGGATAGCAAAATTGGGCGCTATTGGTTATGATACTTTAATAATAGTAAATAGTTGCATCAATTTTGTAAGTGAATTTTTTGGAAAGGGAAAAATTTCATTATCAAAAAAAATAAAAGACAGCGTAAAATCAGCAGTTAAATTCATTAACAATTTTGAAGAAACTGTATCAAGTATTGCTATGACTAAAAAGTATGATTTTGTTATATGTGGTCATATTCATCAAGCTGCAATGAAAGAAATTTCAAGTAATAATCAAAAAGTTACCTATTTAAATTCTGGTGATTGGGTGGAGAATTTAACAGCGCTTGAATACAATAATAAAAAATGGACTCTTTATAAATACAATGAGCATGATTTTTCAACAATGAATGAAGTGGACTTGGATGATGAAAATGATATTTTAAACAAAACGGATAAGGCAATATTTAATCAATTAGTAACAGAGTTTATACAATAATTATAATGAAAGTATTATACGCAATTCAAGGTACTGGGAATGGGCATTTAAGCAGGGCGAAAGCAGTAATTCCAGCACTATTAAACCGTGTGGAGGTAGATATTTTAATTAGCGGTTCGCAGGCTGAGGTCGATTTTCCTTTTGAAATTAAGTATGCATATAAAGGTCTCGGTTTTTATTTTGGAAAAAATGGTGGAATTGATTTCTTTAAAACTATTTGGGAAAATAATCCTTTTAAGCTTGTCAAAGAAATTATAAATTGTCCTGTTCAAAAGTATGATTTGGTAATTAATGATTTCGAACCAATAACAGCGTGGGCTTGCTATTTTAAAGGTATAAAAAGTGTGTCGTTAAGCCATCAAGCAGTTTTATATACGGAGAATGTACCCAAACCTGATTTTAATAATTTAATGGGGAAATGGTTGTTGAAACATTATGCGAAATGTACTGAAAGTTATGGGTTTCACTTTAAAAAATATAATGGTAGTATTTGTTCTCCAATAATCAGAGACAATATCAGAAATATGAGGATAGAGGAAAAAGAACATTTCACGGTGTATTTACCGGCCTATTCTGATAAAAAAATAATTAAAATATTATCCAAAATAAACGAGGTGAAGTGGGAAGTGTTTTCGAAAAATTCAAAAATAAATTATCAAATAAAAAATGTATTGATAAAGCCTATCAATGGTCGAAATTTTGAATTAAGCATGGCATCTTCCAAAGGTGTTTTATGTGGAGCTGGGTTTGAAACTCCTGCGGAAGCTATTTATTTGAAGAAAAAACTAATGGTAATTCCTATGAAAAAGCAATATGAACAATATTTTAATGCTAAAGCATTACAAGAATTGGGTGTGCCGGTTATAAATTCATTAAGTAAAAAGCATATACAAGATATTGCTTTATGGATAGAAAGTAGTTTTAAGGTTGAATTAAGCTTTCCGAATGAAACGCAACATGTTGTTGATCATATTTTATATGATTATATCAACGAAGAAGAAATTTTATATATTTAAAGATTGGTTCATAGTAAATAAATTCAAGTTGCTGAAGCTGGGAAAATATAGCCTATTTAGAATTTTTCCAATACTGTGGTTTGGTATCTTCAGATTGTTGATTCCAAAAATCTTGATTTACTTTATAGCCATCAAACGTACGTAATTTGCGTTGAAACACCCAAATAGTTGGATTGAAAACCATATCGGTAACAGCAACAGTATATAAAATAGGGTCGTCTTCGGTTTTTCTTTTTTCTTCTTCTAAAATAACTTCAAAACCATTATGTTCCAATAAACCTTTTAAAAAGTCTTTTCTGTTTTCGTTCACTCCTTTTTCAACAAAAGTAACTCTTGTTTCTCCAATACTTCCAAATGAATGTTTACCGTCTAATCCCATAATTTTTTATTTAAAAATAAATTCCAAATGCTAGATACTATATATCCAATACAATTCTCTTTACAAAGTTCCACTTAATTGATAAATATAATCATACAGTGGACTGTAAAGTCCTAAAACAGCAATGCCAATTACCGTAATTAAAAGTCCCAATTTCATATAAAATGAATTTTTAAAGAAAGGGATAGCGTTTTCACTTTTTCGAATAAACATAGCTCTTATTACCAATAAATAGTAGTATAATGAAATGGTAACGTTTACCACAGCCAAAAACACTAAAAAGTAATACCCTTCACTTGCAGCCGCCGTAAATAAAAAGAATTTACCAAAAAATCCAGCAACTGGTGGAATTCCTGCCAATGAAAATAAAGCCAATAGCATTACTAAACTCAAATTTGGGTTGGTTCTATACAATCCGTTATAATCATCAATATTTTCTTTTCCTGTTTGAATTGAAATAGCTTGTACCACGCCAAAAGCTGCTAAATTCGAAAACATATAAATCGCCACAAAATAGACAATAGTTGCTACACCTAATTGTGTTCCTGTTATTAATCCAAGTAATATAAATCCAGCTTGTGAGATGGATGAAAACGCTAAAAATCGTTTGATGTTTTGTTGACGCAAAGCAAATAAATTACCAATAAACATAGTTGCTAAGGCAATTACGTACACTAAATTTTCCCAAACGTGCATTAAGGATTTAAATACGGTAAATAATAAAGTCATTAAAATAAAAACGGCAGCTCCTTTTGAAATAACGGACAAGTAGGAGGCAACACTAATGGGTGCACCTTCGTACACATCAGCTGTCCAAAAGTGAAATGGCACCAATGATATTTTAAATGATAATCCTGCAAAAAACAAAATAAAGCCTAAAATTGTTAAGTTTGAAACTGAAATGACTTCAATAATATCATTAAAAAAGATAGAACCTGTAGTTGCGTATAAAAGTGAAATTCCAAATAAAGACACTCCAGACGCTAAGGCTGCCGATAAAATTAATTTGATACCAGCTTCACTTGAAGATCTTTTAGTTGTTTCATAAGCCGCTAAAGCCGCGACAGGTAATGTTGAAAGTTCCAATCCAATATAAAACATTAAAAAATCTCCAGAAGAAATCATAAAATACATTCCTAATAATGAAGAAAACAATAAAATGATAAACTCAAGTCCACTTTGTTGTTGATTCATTTTTTCTTTAATCCAATCAGCAGATTGTAATAACAGAATGAACACCCCAACATTCAATACATTTTTGAAGAAATGAATGAGTCCTGTTGTTTGAAATGACCCTCCAAATAAACCGCTTTCTTCTAAAGGTAAAAAACCAATAACTGTGTGCAGTCCAAATAGAAAAATGGCTGTATGAATAATATTGATTTTTTTGTTCTCTGAAACGAAAATTTCACCAACTAATAACACTAAAATCAGTATTAAAAGTAAAATTTCGTGTCTCATTATTAAGAAATTACTAATATTCATTTTCTTTAATTTATGTTATTCAATAGTGAAAAAAATCAATTTAATATAAAACTCCTTGAATGAAAGGCGCAATACTTTCTAAAATCATATTACTCAACCATAAAGGCGCTACACCCATTGCAATAATTGGTAAAAGCAATAATAAAATTCCTGTTTTTTCGTACCAAGTAACTTTCGGTAAATTCAAAAATTCAGGATTTTTAACAGGTCCCATCAACATAATTCCAACCACTCTTAAAATATAAACGGCAGTTACAACAATTGCTGAAACAGAAATAATTGTTGCAACTCTATAAAACATCCCTTCATTTTGAAACGCACCTACAAAAATGTTCATTTCAGCAACAAAACCACTAAAACCAGGTAAGCCTAAAGAAGCTAAACCAGCAATTACATATATGGTAGAAATAAATGGAATAACTTTTAACAAACCACCTAATTTGGTAATATCTCTGGTGTGAGTTCGACCATAAATCATTCCGATTAAGGCAAAGAAAAGGGCTGTCATAAACCCGTGTGAAAGCGATTGTAAAATTGCACCAGTCCAAGCTGTTTTATTCAACATTAATAAGGCAAATAGCACCATTCCTAAGTGACTCACGGAAGAATAGGCATTGATATATTTTAAATCGGTTTGTTTAAGAGCACCAAAAGCACCATAAATTACACCAGTTGCTGAAAGGATGATAAAAAACCAACTCCATTCAATGGCGCCTGCAGGTAATAAAAACATAGCTACTCGGAAAACACCATAACCACCTAATTTCATTAAAACTCCAGCGTGCAACATAGAAACGGCTGTTGGAGCAGAAGCGTGACCGTCTGGCGACCACGTATGAAAAGGAAATAAAGCGCCTAAAACAGCAAAACCTATAAATGTTAAAGGGAAAAATAATTTTTGAGCAGCCAACGGAATATCAACTTGCGCAATTTCTAAAATATTAAAAGTTAACGCCCCACCATTTGCATTTGAATTGAAATAAATTCCTAAAATACCAACTAATAATACTGCTGAAGCTCCCATTAACATTAATGTCAATTTCATTGCTGAATATTCTTTAGGGCCTGAACCCCAAATTCCGATTAATAAATACATTGGAATTACGGCAATTTCATAAAACACGAACATTGTAAATAAATCCAACGAAATAAAGAAACCATAAACGCCTGTTGAAAGTACTAATAAAGAGATGAAAAATTCCTTTGGAAGTTCTTCCATTTTCCAAGAAATGAAAACTCCCGCTAAAACTACAATTGCGGTTAATAAAAGTAAAGCAACGGAAATTCCATCAACACCAATGGCGTAATGGATATTGAATTGTTCAAACCAAATGTAATCTTTGGTAAAAACCATAATGCTTTTGTTGATGGCTCTTTCTTGAAAATAAGCGTAAACTAAATGTATAGCCATACCAAGTTGAATGATACTTCCAACCATTGAAACTTCACGAGCCTGTTTTAAACCTTTTGTAAAAACTAAGGCAAGCATTGTTAAAACTGGTACAACTACAAAGAGTGTTAAAATATCCATATTAAATTATATTTTCCATAAATAAATAAAAACCATCGCTAAAACAACCACTCCAGCTATAAAACCAAAGGCATAATCTTGGACTTTACCAGATTGTATTCCTTTAATTTTTTCAGAAACAATAACTGTTTTATTTCCAATTCCTTCCATAAATCCATCTACATATTTTTTGTCGAATTTTGCAATTGGAGCGGAAATTCTATCGAAAATTATTTTTTTAGTCACGAACATATAAATTTCATCAAAATAAAATTTATTGCTTGCCCAAGTGTAAAACACACCAAATCCATTTGCGAATTTTTCCGCTAAATCATTTTCTTTTTTGTAGAAAATATACGCTAAACCTATTCCTATCAATCCAACAACTGTGGCAACAGCGGCTAAAGGAATATTCAAATGTGCTTCAAAACCAGCTCTGTCAGCAGTTATTAATTCACTAAAAGGAATAAATCCGCCAACAATACTAATCAAAGCTAGCACCATTAAAGGAAATGTCATTGAGAGTGAACTTTCATGTGGTGCGTGTTTGTATTCAGTGTCTTTTCCCCAGAAAATACCGAAATACAATCTGAACATATAAAAAGCAGTTAAACCAGCAACAAAAATTCCAACTCCGTAAATCAATTTATTGTGTTCAAAGGCAGCGACTAAAATTTCATCTTTACTCCAAAATCCCGACAATGGAAACACTCCTGAAATTGCCAAAGCAGCGATTAAAAAAGTAATATTTGTAATTGGCATATACTTTCGTAAACCACCCATATCTTTTAAATAATTGCTATGCACAGCGTGAATAACCGAACCTGCACCTAAGAAAAGTAATGCTTTAAACATTGCGTGTGTAAATAAATGGAACATTGAAGCCATATAACCAACTCCTTCGTGACCATCGTATCCAGAAACTCCCAAAGCCAACATCATATACCCTAATTGCGACATTGTTGAAAATGCCAGCACACGTTTAATATCTGTTTGGGTAATTGCTATAATTGCTGCAAATAATGAAGAAAATGCACCAACATAAGCGACTATATTTAATGCGAATCCATTTTCAACAAAATAATACATTGGGAACAATCGAGCGACAAGAAACACACCTGCGACAACCATAGTTGCTGCGTGAATTAATGCAGAAACTGGCGTTGGACCTTCCATAGCGTCTGGTAACCAAATATGTAATGGAAACATGGCGGATTTACCGGCACCACCCATAAATATTAAAATTAATGCCCAAGTTGTAATTGATAATCCCATAAATGAAGTTGACGCCCAGCTTAAAATAGCATTTCCTTCAGGATTATTTAGTGTTTGAAAATCGTAAGTTCCAGTATAGTAACCAATGATTAAAATTCCAATTAAGAAACCTAAATCGGCAAAACGCGTTACAATAAATGCTTTCTTAGCAGCCGCAACTGCTGAGTCTTTTGTATAATAGTAGCCAATTAATAAGTAAGATGAAACTCCAACTAATTCCCAAAAAATATAAATTTGAAATAAATTGGTCGCTAACACCAGTCCAAACATAGAAAAGGAGAACAATCCTAAAAACGCAAAAAAACGGGTATATCCGTCATCACCGGTCATATAGCCTCGACTGTAAATGTGCACCATTAATGATATAATTGAAACAACAATTAACATCATTACAGAAATAGGGTCAATTAGAATTCCCATATCTATGGCCAATGTGTCGGTGAAATTCATCCACGTTGTTTTTTCAACAAATGTTTGATACACACCATCTACTTTTCCGCTTACAAAAAAGTATTGATAGGCTGTGTAAAATGATAATATTGTTGAAGCTGATAATGCTGCAACGCCAACATAACCAGAAACTGCTGGTTTTATTTTTTGATTAAAAATTCCTAACACTAAAAATGATAGTAGTGGAATTAATGGTATTAATATGATGTATGTAATATTCATATTTTATAGTTTTAAGTTTAGAGTGCCTAAAGTGTCTAAAGTTTGGAGTGTCTAATTATTTAATTTTTTTCCTATGGAAGTGAAAATTGCTAATATTTCACTTGCTTCATTTGTGATTAATTCAATTTTAGAGGTTTCTACCCACTTTAATGAATCAATAATTTCTAACCAATAAACTGTTTCACTTGCTTCACTTTCACATATTTTTATTTTATTTTTAAAATCAGCCTTACTTCTTGACCGATTAGCTTCTCTATAATTTGCACCAATACTTGTTCCTGATTTTGTAAGTTGGTTTTTAAGAACTCTTCCTTCTGAAGTATTTGGTAATTCAACAGAAAGTTTTATAATTCGAATTGCAAAATCTTTCGTTCTTTTTTCTAATTGTTTACCAAATTCCTTATTTTCCATCTAAACTTTCAACTTTAGTCATTACACTTTAGGCACTCCAAACTCCAGGCACACCAAGTACTTCAACCTAATATTTCAACGTTTCCGTATCTTTCACTTCCACTGAAGCAATTTGTCTGTACAAATTAATAATTATTGAAATTGCAAGTGCTGTTTCTGCAGCAGCCACAGCAATAATAAATATTGAAAAGAATACGCCTTGCAACACATCTGGATATAAATATTTATTGATAATCACAAAATTTATTACAGATGCGTTCAATATTAATTCAATAGACATTAAAATGGTTATTAAATTTTTTCGAGTAATAAAACCATAAATTCCTATAAAAAACAGAATAGAAGTAACGGTCAAAATTTCATATATACTTATTCCAGCTATCATAAATGTAAAGATTGAAGTCGGAAGTCGGAAGACCGAAGTCGAGAGACCGGAGACTGTTGATTTTTCATTATTTTATATTTTTTCTAAAAGCGATCATCATATTCATTAAGTTAAATGATGCTTCATATTGTGCATTAAATTCTTGTTCTTTTATATATTCTCTTCGTTTTGCTTTGTGTAAACAAGTTACAACT
>JAGPIQ010000161.1 GCA_018054895.1 Lutibacter sp.
TTCAATCGCGCTTAGGAAGAGATCCTTGGCTACAACCTTATACTGATAAAACGATTGATGAATTTGCGCAGAAAGGTATTAAAAACTTAGCAGTCGTTACTCCTGCATTTGTTTCCGATTGTTTAGAAACTTTGGAAGAAATTGGTATGGAAGCACAACATTCATTTAAAGAAAATGGGGGCGAAACTTTTTCAACAATTCCTTGTTTAAATGATTCAGATGATTGGGCAGAAACTGTAAGCTCTTGGATTAACAACTGGAATTCAACAAATTAGCAATGGAATATTTATACGTAAAGTCCTTACATATTATTTTTATAACCACCTGGTTTGCAGGCTTATTTTATGTAATTCGCTTATTTATTTACTATAAAGAAGCTGAAGAAAAACCAGAAATAGAGAAAAACATTCTACTTAATCAATATAAATTAATGATCAAACGGCTGTGGTATATTATAACATGGCCATCAGCTGTTTTAGCTACATTTTTTGCCATTTATTTATTGTGGCTGCAACCATTTTGGTTAAAAGCAGATTGGATGCTTATAAAATTAATATTTGTTTTTGCACTGTTTGTTTACCACGGTAGTATCCAATATATGTACAATCAAATTGAAAAAGGATATTTAAAATATTCATCTTTTGCATTGCGAATTTGGAACGAAGTTGCAACCATAATTCTTTTCGCTTGTGTGTTTTTAGTGATTTTAAAAAACGCTATTGGATGGATTTTTGGAACTTTGGGAATTATTGGCGTTTCGGTATTTTTAATGTTAGGCATAAAATTATACAAAAACATTCGTGCTAAAAAAAGCTGGGATAACAACTAATTTTTAGAAAAATCAATAATTTTTCCTTTATTTTTTGAAGTAACACTTCCTATAATATAGTTTGTCCCTTTTGGTTTTATTTTGAAGGAAATATTTTTAGTGTTCAACAAAACCATTGTTTCAATAATTGCTTTGTTTGAAATATAAGCATTGTCAAAAATTACGGAATTATACATAGAATCACTTAAGGTCGCAATCAAATTTTGAAACGTACTTTGAGTGATTTTAGCATATTTTTTTTCTAAAATTTGAAAAAATTCAGCGTCTCTACCGATATAAATTAGATGCTCAACAGCAGTAGGCTTCACCTTCTTTTTTCGAACAAATTTTAAATAGTTAAACACAAACCAGACTTTAATACCCAAACTCGTAATAAAATTAAAAAGCCAATTAATATTGAAATGCTTTTTGTAAAAAATATGCATTGCATTATTAAAATTCTTTAAGTTTTTTAAATTCTTTGTAGTACTTTCACCTTTATAATGTATTATTTTAGTGTCTGCAAAATAATAATTATCCAAGCCTAATTTCAACACCTTATAACTTAAATCAATATCTTCACCATACATAAAATAATCCTCATCAAAACCTCCAACTTTTTGATAGACAGTCTTTTTCATAAACATACAAGCACCTGCTAAAATATCAACTTTACCTGTATCTTCATTTCCTAAATACCTCGCATAATATTTGTATTGCTGTTTTTTTGAAACCCCAAACAGTTTTAAAAACGCTACCGAAGGAGTTGGAATTCCACGCTTGCTTTCAGGTAAAAAAGTTCCAGAACCATCTATTAACTGAGTTCCTATAATTCCAATATTATTCGTATTCTTAGCAAAATGAATTAATTTTTCTAAGGTATCTTCCGCTAAAATAGTATCAGGATTTAAAATAAAAACAAATTCACCATTTGCAATTTCAACCCCTTGATTATTAGCCTTTGAAAATCCTACATTATTTTTATTTGCAATTAAGAGTACTTCTGGGTAATTACTTTGAAGAAATAGACAACTATCGTCTTTTGAATTATTATCAACAACAATAATTTCAACTTTTAAATTTTTTGAAGCTGCTTGAATGCTTAAAATACATTGTTCTAAAAAAAAACGAACATTATAATTCACTATAACAACTGAAATATCCATTCTTATAATGAGTTTTCAAAAGGGATTCTATTCAAAATACTTCTTCCCAAGGTAATTTCATCTGCATATTGCAATTCATCTCCAACTGCAATTCCTCGAGCAATGGTAGACGTTTTAACTCCCAATTTTTCGGTTTGTTTAAAAATATAAAAGTTGGTGGTATCTCCTTCAATGGTAGAACTCAATGCAAAAATCATTTCTTTTACATTGCCTTGCTTTACTTTTTCTATCAAACTATCAATGGTTAAATTTTGTGGTCCAATTCCTTCAATTGGTGAAATTTTACCACCCAACACATGATACAAACCTTTAAACTGTGATGTATTTTCAATAGCCATAACATCGCGCACATCTTCAACCACACAAATAATTTCAGAATTTCTAGATGGATTTGCACAAATTTCGCAAATATCAACATCAGAAATATTGTGACAACTTTTACATAATTTAATTTCATCAACCAAATGAGTCAGTGAAATTGCCAAGTTATGCGTCTGCTGTTTTGGCTGTTTTAATAAGTGAAGTACCAGACGAAGCGCTGTTCTTTTACCAATTCCAGGTAATTGCGATACTTCGTTTACGGCATTTTCCAAAAGTTTAGACGAAAAATTCATTTGCCAAATGTACAATTCACAAACGATATTCTCAATAATTTTAGTTTCTTTGTTAATCCTAAAATAAATTGAGTCAATGCAACCAACATTATTATTAATACTTATTGCAGCATATTTTTGTTTACTGCTAACAATTGCCTATTTCACTGGAAAAAACGACACCAATGACACTTTTTTTAAGGCTAATAAAAAATCGACTTGGTATGTTGTAGCCTTTGGAATGGTTGGCGCATCCCTATCTGGCGTTACATTTATTTCCGTACCTGGCTGGGTACAAAGTTCACAATTTAGTTATATGCAAATTGTACTGGGGTATATGGCTGGTTATTTAGTCATTGCTTATGTGCTAATTCCGTTGTATTATAAATTAGAAGTTACTTCCATTTATGAATACTTAAAACAACGTTTTGGACCAACTTCACACAAAACAGGTTTTGTTTTCTTTTTCATTTCCAGAGTATTAGGATCTTCGTTTCGGTTGTTTTTGGTAGCAACAGTTATGCAGTATTTTATTTTTGACGCTTGGAATATTCCTTTTGAAATAACTGTCATTTTTTCTATTCTACTTATTTGGATTTATACTTTTAAAGGAGGAATTAAAACCATTGTTTGGACAGATACGCTACAAACTGTGTTTATGCTTTTTGCTGTTTTTTCAACAATTTATATTATTTTAAATGAACTTCAATTTTCAGTCTCAGATATCTTTACATCTTCGGAATTTGACAAATACAATCAACTATTTTTTACTGATGATTTCAACGGAAGTAAGCATTTGGTAAAATCGTTTTTAGGCGGAATGTTTATTGCCATAGCCATGACTGGTTTAGACCAAGATATGATGCAAAAAAACCTGACCTGTAAAAACACTAGAGAAGCGCAATGGAACGTGCTTTCATTAGGAGTTGTACTTATTGTTGTCAACTTTATATTTTTAGTTTTAGGTGCATTATTATTTATGTATGCAGAAAAAAAGGGAATTCAAATACCAATGATTGATGGTAACCCGAAAACCGATTTACTATTTCCTGAAATAGCTTTAAAAGGTGAATTAAGTTTATCAATTGGTGTTATTTTTATTTTAGGATTAATTGCGGCGGCATATTCAAGTGCTGATAGCGCTTTAACATCACTAACAACTTCGTATTGCATTGATTATTTGGATATTGAAAAAAGAGAGCCTTCAAAACAACGTGCTATTCGAAAAAGAACACATATTGGAATTTCAATACTGCTTGTTATTGTTATCATTATTTTTAAATATGTGCTCGAAGACAACGTAATTAGTAGTTTATTGCAAGTTGCCTCGTACACGTACGGACCATTATTAGGGTTATTTGCCTTTGGGATTTTTACGAAATACGCTGTGAAAGATAAATTTACATGGATAATAGCCCTACTTTCAGTCGTTTTTACATATCTATTAAACGCATATTCAGTTGCATTATTTAATGGTTATCAATTTGGTTACGAATTATTAATTGTAAACGGAATGCTTACATTTGCTGGGTTATTTTTAATTAAAGACAAAACAATCTCAAATTAATATTTTTTTGAATGGAAAAGGATTTAAGTAATTATAGAAAAGTATATCAAAAAAAAGAACTCTCCATAAACGATGTTCCTGAAAACCCGTTGGAATTATTTCAAAAATGGTTTTATGAAGTTGAAGAATTTGGTGGAGATATAGAACCAAACGCCATGACAATTTCAACCATTGGTTTAGATGGCTTCCCGAAAAGCAGAGTAGTATTATTAAAAAAATACACCTGGGAAGGGTTTATTTTTTATACCAATTATGAAAGTGAAAAAGGAAAAGCACTAGAAGCAAATCCAAATGTTTGCATCTCTTTTTTTTGGAACACTATTGAGCGTCAAATAATTATAAAAGGGTCTGTTGAAAAAATTGCAGAAAACCTTTCTGATGGATATTTTGAATCGCGCCCTGATGGAAGTAAATTAGGCGCGTGGGCTTCTGACCAAAGTGAAGTTGTTCCTTCTCGTGATTATTTAGATAAGCGCTTACATGATTTTGAAAAACAATTCGAAAATAAAGAAATTACACGACCACTAAATTGGGGAGGTTATATTGTAAAACCTATAAGTATGGAATTTTGGCAAGGACGCCCAAATAGAATGCACGACAGAATTAGATACAATCTTCAAGAAAATTTTGACTGGAAAATTGAGCGATTAGCGCCATAATTTTTATATTTGAAAACTAACCTACAATAAATGAAACGAGCATGTTCCAAATCTCATCACACAACGGAATGATTTATAGTGAACAGCATGTGACCTTTGAAAAATAATAAAAATGAACACATGAAAACACTTTACATTGTTAGACACGCAAAATCGTCATGGGAATATGAAGGTATTAAGGATATTGACAGACCTTTAAACAAACGAGGTATTAATAGTGCTTATTTAATTTCTAGCGTTTTAAACAAAAAAGTCCCTTGTCCAGATGTCTTTATCTCAAGTTGTGCAAACCGTGCCTTGCATACTGCTATGATATTTAGTTACACGTTTAATTATCCGCTAACTAATTTAAAAATTAGCAAATCATTGTATAGCTTTAGCGACGGTTATTTAATTAAAACAGTAAAAGCGTTGGATGATGGTTTTGACTCCGCTATTATTTTTAGCCACGATCATGGAATTAGTGATTTTGTAAACAAATTTGGAAGTCAGCAACTAGATAAAGTACCAACCTGTGGTGTTG
>JAGPIQ010000162.1 GCA_018054895.1 Lutibacter sp.
AACATACCCTAAATAGTGTCTAACTTTTAATAACATATTTATGGAAATCTTACTTTCTTTAAAAAAATCAATAAATTATGTGATAGTCAATTTTTAAAATAAATGAACTTTAACATTTTGAATCAATAGGATTCTATCTTATTGGAGATTGTCTTTGCAACGGTTTTTGAACATTAAAATAACTTACTTTTTCCATAGCGTGACAATTATTGCAATTTAATGTAACATCTTCAAAACTTTCATCAAAAAAATATTTGCTTTTCGAATCAATGGCCTTTTGCATTTTGGGTAAAACCGAAGAAATGAAGTATTCAGCTGATTTTGCTCTTTTTGGTCTTCTTTGCAATCCATTTTCAATTGCAACTTTTATTTTTTTGAGTTGATAATTAGCATATTCCCAGTTTTGATCTTGACCTGCCCAATATAATTCTTGGTATCGATATCCAGTTTCAATCATAGCCATATCAAATCCTCTAAATTGTTTTTCAATGATATTAATTTTTTGGTTTTCAGTCCCTTGAATCCATTCTCCTTGAATAGTATTATTAGTTTTTTCTTTTGTACATGAAAAAATAATGAATAGTGAAAAAATAGATAAAACTTTTTTCATAGTTAATTACAAAGAATTTAGGAAAGTTAATAAATCGTTTCTATCCTTTGTAGAAAGTTGTTTGAATTTATTTTTTGAGTTCAAGGCTTCACCACCATGCCATAAAATAGCTTCTGTGACATTTTTTGCTCTTCCATCATGTAAAAAATCTGTATGTCCATTTACAACTTGAGTTAAACCTATTCCCCAAAGTGGTCTGGTTTTCCATTCTCTACCATTTGCTAAAAAATCAGGTCTATTGTCTGCTAAATCTTCTCCCATATCGTGTAAAAGCATATCAGTGTAAGGATAAATTGTTTGATTCGCTAAGGATGCAATAGATGAGTATCCTGTTTGCATTTTAGGAATGTGACATTTGACACATTCTAATTGCTCAAATAATTTTGCGCCTCTTCTAACGTTTTCGTTTGTTATATTTCGTGGTGCTGGGACTCCCAATGTTTGACAATAAAATGTTACATCATGTAAAATTTGAGCTTCAATTTCCGGATCATCTGCAAAACCATCACTTCCGTTTGTCTGACCAAACCCTGTTTCTATTGGAAATAAATAACTGGTAATTCCCATATCGCCATTATAAGCACCTGCACATTGCTCCAAAATAGTTGCTGTGTTTGCTTTCCAACCAAATCTTCCTAATTTAGTTGTCCCCGAAACTGCATCGTAAACATAATTTGCTTTACCAGAAATTCCATCATTATTTGCGTCATTTATATCTTGATTTGCTAAAATACTCATTTCAGGAATTGATTCTAATAGTCCTAAACCAAAAACTGGAGTAGCTAATCTTGGAGAAATCAAACCATTAGATGGAAAAGGTATATATGTATCATATAAAACATAATTTGGTTTTTGTAATACTACTTGTGTTCCATCAGAGAGCGTCTCAATAATTTGGCTAAAAGTGACTTGAAATTTACCTTCAGGTTGAATTCCGAAAATTGCTTGATTCTGAATTTGGGTTCCAAAACCAGGAACTGCAACAGGGCTTCCATTAGCATTTTCGCCAGGCAAACTTACTCTGAAAAAGAAACCACTTCTTGCTAATAAATCATTTGGAAATGGAGCTCTGCCATCTTTTGGATGACATGAAATACATGAAGAATTATTAAAAATCGTACCTAACCCTGGATTAACATCACCCGGAGCAGTTACAAAAACTTGCTCAAATTCTGCGTCTCCTGATAAATGTTGGTCAAAATCTATTCCAAATAAGTTTGCAGCAGGCGTACTGAAAGAATTACTTGATGTTAAAAAAACGGTAGTTTCACCACCAGCATATAGGCGTTCATCTAACGAAGGTAGATTTTCATAATTATCGTCATCTGAACAAGATATTATACTTAAACTTAAAGCTAATATCATAATAAAACTTTTCTTCATTGAATCAAAATTTATTAAATTCAAAAAAAGATTATGCATAAAAGCATAATCTTTTTTATTAACTAAACTAAACAGGAAATTATAAATTTGAAATAAATGGTTGCAATTGACTTTCCAAAATAGTTTGTAATTCAGATACTTTATTTTGAGCATTTTCAACTGCTGTTCTGTTATTTACGATTGCATCTGTAAATGTTCCTGGTATTGCTTCGATAGCGCTAATTGCCTCCGAAATTTTAGTTTTAATTTGAGTATCTAAACTTGAATTCTTTAATTGAACTACATCGGTTAAACCTTTTCCATCAACACCATTATAATCGCCTAAATAGATATTTTGAATACTTCTAATATTATTAGCAAAATCTAATTTTGAATTATTACTAAAACGAGATTCTTCTACTTCAGGTTTAGCACTACCTCCATTTCCATTTAAAGGCTGTTCAATTTTTGTGTTAGCCACCTCATCGGCAATAATTACTAAACCTTCTGTTAATTCTTCTAAAGCACTCTTTTGAGAAGGATAAATGGAACCTGATTGTCCTGCATTAATAAAATTTGATGCAAAATTTCCTTGAGATTGTAACCAACCATTGTATAATGCAGATGTTTTTGTTACTAAATTTGTTGAAGTGGCAATAAGATATTCTATTTCTCTTGCTGTAAGTTGGGCAGCTGTTTTATCACTATTTAATCCCCATACAAAGTATTCAATGGTATGAAATCCTCTAGCTTCATTATTGGTATTAATTAAACTTTCAGTAATGGGTTGACCACTATTCAAAATATTGCTAATTGCTGTTACATCAACTGGCCAAGAATCTATTGCTTCATCAATAGTTCCTTCTGTAGATTCATTAGCTACAGGGCCATATAAAAAACCTTCCGATTTTTCCCAAGGAGCACGTGTAGCAACCCAAGCGTCTTTAACTGCTTGTAATTCAGTTTCATCTCCAATGGTTAAATTTTGGCAAGCTGTTCTTAAAGTTAAAGAATTATTATACAAATCTTGATAGGTTTTTGTGATTACATCAACAGAAGTATTAGTCAAAACTTGAGTGTACAAAGAAGCATTTGGGTCTACTGTATCAGACTCATTATCGCTACAGTTAATAAATAATTGACTTGCAATAATTGCGCTAAAAAATATAATTGCTTTTTTCATTTTGAAATATGTTAATTGTTAAAAATAAAATCCTATACCTGTTGAGAATGTTTTCTCGTGTTGTTTTTCACCTGTGAATTGAAGTGTGGTTTGGTTATAATTTTCTGAACCTAATTTTCTGTCAGAATAATGTGCTTTTAAAACAATTTGTGGATGCACAAACCAATTGAAACCAGCTGTAATAGAACTTCTTTCCCATCTAGGATTATCAACTACATTACCTTCTACATCAGCCATAGTATCGTAGTAATCATAACGTGCAAACGGGTAAAGCATGTGCTTTGAACTTGGGTTTATCAACGGTAAAATATTATATCCGATTTCGGCAGAAATGCCTATTGCATTTTTACCTACGGGTGTTCTTTTTGCTCCTAAACTATTAGGTAAATTTGAATTTCGTTGCGAAACAATATTAGAATTTTCTAAATTCCCGTAAAGTCCAATGGCATTAAAACGAAGGTTTCCTTCATTGTAACTAATATGACCTTCAATCATTGTTACATATGCACTTTCTTCCATATCATCTTTTGGTCTATTGGCAGCCGAATCATTGATGTAAGCTGCTAAACCAATAAATGTATCATTATGTTTGCCAAATTTATAATCTAATCTTGCTGCAATTGCAAATGATTCTGCATTTACCATTTCAAATTTTTGCTGATAACCCCCTTTTATCCAACTTCTTGATGAAAATCCTGAAGCATCTAAACCATTAACAATGTAAAAGCGGTAATTGAATTTTTTTGCAAATGTACCATATACTTCAACACCATTTTCATACCAACCTAAAGGCAAAATTTCATTTTCCATTTCTTGACGATTGGTAGTAAAATATCTTGTTGGTGTGTCTAAAGTTTGATGAAGTCCAAAATAAACTTTCATACGACCAGCACGAACATTAAAATAAGGTTTTATTTGAAAATTGATATGAGCTTGCTCGATTTTTACTTCGCCACCTTTCTCAATTTCTTGTTCAAATTCTCCAGCTTCTTCAAAAACATCTAACTCCATGGTAGAACCAGTTCCTCCATGTTCAAATTCAATTTCTGATTTAAAATTTATTTTATCAGTAAATTTATATTCCAAATACAAGTTTAAACGTTCTGCATCAAATTTATCTTTTAATGCTGGATCTGTATCATAATCATAATTATAATAATTTATTACTCCATAACCTCGAAGTGAAAAATTTGACCAATTAATGAGTGATTTGTTATCGTTTTTTATTTCTTGTTTTAACTCTTGCTTAATTTGTTCTTTAAATTGCTTCAATTGAAGTGAGTCTAATTCCTGACTTATTGACATAAAGGGCAAAATCAATAAGATAAAATATATACGTTTCATTAATAATTTAATTTTGATGCAAATGTAAACCATTATTTATATTTATTCCAAATAAAAATAATTAATATTTTAATTTATATAAATTTATGGTTAACAACAAAGACTTCATAAAGTTTAAATTGAAGACTTAATCATTATTTTAAAATTGTACAATTATTATTTAGTATGTTTATTGTATATCTATAAAAAGGGAACAAATTAAGTCAAAATAGAAAATGAATTAGTCTTGTAATTAAAAAAAGCCAGGTCTCACGACTTGGCTTTCATTTTGTTTAACCCAAAGGTCACCACAACTAAGGTTAAACTTATTTTTTGTGCTTCTTATTTAGGCTTTTAAGCAATAACGAAATCGTAAAACTTACAACAGCTCCAACAGTAGCTAAAATAACTGTTTTCACAATATCATTTGAAGTTAGATTTGGTACAATACTTAAAAATGTGCCTCCGGCAGTTCCCATAAATGTGGGGTTATTTGCTGTCATCAGTTGTAGTAAGCTGACTTGCAGCTGACAAAACTCCTCCAGCTACTGCAACATAACCACCTACAGTAGTTACAATGGCAGGTAAAGCAATTGGAGCAGCTAAAATTGTTCCACCAACGGCAGCTAATGCCAACCCAACAGTTCGAAGCACTTTGAAGAATTTTGGTGTGGGAGCTTTTGCTCTATCAATGATTTTTTTCATAATCTATTTTTAAGATTGGATAATTAATTCAACACTTTCTTTATTGTCCAAAGCTTTGTAAACAAAGACTTTTAGCTTCGTAAAAGCTTTTC
>JAGPIQ010000163.1 GCA_018054895.1 Lutibacter sp.
GTCAAAAGAAAAACAATAACAGATGTTATTGTTTTTTTGCTTTTACATAAAAACATAACTTCTTTTTTAAAAATTTCTAATAATAATGCTTTGATCTTGACCCTGCATGGATACTTTCATTTTTTCTGATAAAGAATTAGATCCAAACATTGTTAAATTTTGATTATCTCCTGTTTGATTAATAGTAGCGTTTCTAACGTCTGACTTGTATAAACTAAAATCTAAAAACGTATTGTTATCTCCATTTTGCACTACTGTTTCCGTTAATTTAACACTATTTAATTCTAAAACAGTGTTATTTAGGTTTCCATTTTGTAAAATAACAATATTACTTTCTAATGATTTTGTTGTACTTCTTAAACTATTATTATCCCCTATTTGTGATACATAGACACTATTACTGTTAGCCATTAAATTTTCATTTACAGCAATAGTTTGGTTTAATAAAAAATTTTGTTGAGAAGTTTGTGTATTAAAACCAGCTATTTTGTCAGCATCTGTGGTTTTAAAAGTTTGGGCTGTAACTAAGTTGCTTAAAAATAACATTGAAACAGCTATTGATATTTTAAATATAGGTTTCATAGTTTTGTGTTTTTAAATATATTCTATATGCAAAATATAAAATATATCTGTTATAAAAAAGTATAAGAGCAAATTAATGCTCTTATACCTTATAATTATATTATACTAAATTATTTTATAAAAGCCGTTCTACTAGTTACTTTGAGTTACAATAGAATTGTTACCATTTCCAATTTGGTCAACATCACTTATGTGAGTGTTACCTGTTTGTAAAACAGAGCTAATATTTAAATTTCCAAGTTGGTTAACATCACTTATATGACCTGTTCCTGTTTGAGCTACATCACTAAGATTCATCGCACCATTTTGTGTTACTGTAGATAAATGTAAATTTCCTGTTTGATTTACTATACTTCCGTTCATCATTCCGTTTTGATCTACATTAGAATTGTTATCATTACCTGTTTGACTTACAACACTTCCGTTCATCATTCCGTTTTGATCTACATTAGAATCGTTACCATTTCCTACTTGACTTACATTACTTCCGTTCATAGTTCCAATTTGATCTACATTAGATTCATTATTATCTCCTATTTGAGAAACAAAAGACGCATTCATATACCCTATTTGATCTACATAAGAATCGTTATTATTTCCTGTTTGAGCAACAGTAGAATTGTTACGATTACCATCTTGATCTACATCAGAATCGTTATCATTTCCTATTTGAGCAACAGTAGAATTGTTACGATCACCATCTTGATCTACATCAGAATCGTTATCATTTCCTGTTTGAGCAACAGTAGAATTGTTACGATCACCATCTTGATCTACATCAGAATCATTATCATCTCCTGTTTGAGCAACAGTAGAATTGTTACGATTACCATCTTGATCTACATCAGAATCATTATCATCTCCTGTTTGAGCAACAGTAGAATTGTTACGATCACCATCTTGATCTACATCAGAATCATTATCATCCCCAGATTGAGTAACAGTAGACGCATTATCGTTTCCTTCTTGATCTACATCAGAATCGTTATTATTTCCTGTTTGAGCAACATCAGAATCATTACGATTACCATCTTGGTCAACATCAGAATCGTTATTATCTCCTATTTGGAATACATTAGAAGTGTTATCATTACCATCTTGTTTAACATCAGAATCATTATCATTTCCTTGTTGATCTACTTCAGAAAAGTTACCATCTCCATTTTGATTTACGTTAGAACTATTATAAGTTCCTTGTTGCGCAGTATCTGCAAAGTTTAAATTCCCTACTGAAGAAATAGTACTCATATTATTATTACCTCCTTGGTAAGTACGAGCTGTATTAGAATTTCCTATTTGATCTACATCAGAATTATTAGAATCTCCTTGCTGATTCACACTAGAATCATTCATATCTCCTAATTGATTCGTGTCTGCAAGATTTAAATCACCGTCTTGAACAATAGTACTAATGTTTTCATCACCTACTTGGTTTACGAAAGCATCATTGTCATCACTTTGATTTAACCAAGAAGCACTTAATTGTTTAACACTAGAACTGTTTTTAAAACCATCTTGATTTACTGTAGCCTCGTTACCATTTCCTACTCTAGAAATTGAATTATTGCTATCTACAAAACCTTGTCTTACAACTGAAGCATTTTGTCTACCATTTTGATCTACATCTGCAGCATTGTTATCTCCTGCTTGGTTTACTTGAGAACTATTTAAACGACCTACTGAATTTACGTCTGAAGCATTTGAATCTCCATATTGCTTAACATTAGATCTGTTAATTGTCCCCAATTGATTCACTATTGAACCATTTAAATCCCCTACAGATTCAACATCAGAATCATTGGCTGACCCTACTTGAGTTACCGTAGAAGTATTCATATTTCCTGTTTGATCAACATTGTTGTCGTTTGACTGTGCAAATAACATACCTGTTGCGCATAGCATAGCTACGCTTAAAATTACTTTTTTCATAATAATAATAAATTTAAGTTAGTAAAAAATTTTCTTTGCGTTTATCGGAGCATATTACAAATTCCACTATTGAGGAATTCTTACATACTCCATATTTTTTTTAATATGTATACAATTTTTTTTGGGGAAATACTGTGGGGTTTAATACTCATAAAAACTTTATTTCGTGGGGTTTAAAGAAATAAAAAGTCCTTATTTATAACGAGACCAAATTACATATAAACTTCCAAACCTCAAAAAATTAAAAGTCTAAATATGCAAACTACTTGTTTTACCTCATAAACGGTCTAAAATTTAAATAAGCTGCATAGTATCAATAAAAAATCAACTCTAAAAAACATGTTCTTACAACATAATTTATTCATTATAAGTAACAAATATGGCACAATGCATCAATAATTACTTTAAAGCATAAAAAAACCGAATGTTTTTATCATTCGGTTTTTAAATTTATTATCGTGTAAATAAGAGCTCTCTATATTTGGTTAACGGCCACAATTCATCATCTACCATTAATTCCAATTTATCGCAATGGTAACGTATTTCTTCAAAAAAAGGAATTACCTCCGCACAATACATTTCAGCTTTTTTAACAGAATTGGTAATACTGTTTGCTTTTTTACGTGCATTTACCATTTCATCGACTTTTTCTTGAATCATTTCAATATGTTCTGAAATGTTTTTTATCAATTGTATTTGATGACTTGCATGTTTTTCAAATTCTTTACCGAAAATTTCTTTTAACCCCTTAACATTTTCTATTAACATATTTTGATAACGCACCGCAGTTGGCACCACATGATTCCCTGCAATATCACCCAAAACTCTCGATTCAATTTGAATTCGAAGTGTATAAGCATCCATCTCAATTTCAAAACGAGCTTCAATCTCCACTTTACCCATTACCGCCATTTCTTCAAAAAGAGCTAATGCTTTTTTTGATATATTCGCTTTTAAAGCTTCAGGCGTAGTTTTGTTATTACTCAACCCTCGTTTTTTGGCTTCCTTTTCCCATTCTTCACTATAACCATTTCCTTCAAATAAAATATTACGCGACGATTTTATGTATTCTCTTAAAATATTAAAAACGGCTTCATCTTTTTTCAACCCTTTTTTATCTATCAAACCGTCAACTTCTTCTTTAAAATCTTTTAACTGTTTCGCCACAATAGTATTTAAAACTGTCATAGGATTGGCACAGTTCGCTAAAGAACCAACGGCTCTAAACTCAAATTTATTTCCTGTAAATGCAAAAGGCGAAGTTCTATTTCTATCAGTATTATCCAACAATACATCTGGTATTTTACCAACTACATTTAATTTAAGGTCTGTTTTTTCTTCAGGAGACAACTTTCCTTTTGTAACACCTTCTAATTCTTCTAACACTTGCGTTAATTGATTTCCAATAAAAACTGAAATTATTGCAGGAGGCGCTTCACTTGCACCCAAACGATGATCATTACTTGCTGAAGCAATGGAGGCTCTCAATAAATCCTCATAACTATGAACTGCTTTAATCGTATTAATAAAGAAGGTCAAAAATTGTAAGTTACTCATTGGTGTTTTTCCTGGCGACAATAAATTGACACCAGCATCTGTAGACAAGGACCAATTATTATGTTTTCCCGAACCATTTACACCTGCAAATGGTTTTTCATGAAATAACACCTTAAAATTATGGCGCGAAGCCACTTTACCCATAACATCCATTAATAAGGAGTTATGATCTACTGCTAAATTAGCTTCTTCAAAAATTGGCGCAATTTCAAATTGATTCGGGGCAACTTCATTATGGCGTGTTTTAACAGGAATCCCCAACAACATACATTCCATTTCTAAATCGCGCATAAAATTTAACGCCCTTGTTGGAATTGACCCAAAATAATGATCGTCCAACTGTTGGCCTTTTGCTGGCGAATGCCCAAGAAGCGTTCTACCAGTTAAACTAATATCAGGTCTACTAGCTGCCAAAGCTTTATCTATCAAAAAATATTCTTGCTCACACCCTAATGATGATGTCACTTTTTTTACATTCTTATCAAAATACTTACAAACATCAGTGGCAGCCGCATCAACAGCCTGCAATGCTCTTAATAAAGGTGTTTTATAATCCAATGCTTCACCTGTGTATGATACAAATATAGTAGGTATACATAAAGTCGTACCATATATAAAGGCTGGAGAAGTTGGATCCCAAGCAGAATAACCTCTAGCCTCAAAGGTATTTCGAATTCCACCATGCGGAAAACTTGAGGCCGATGATTCTTGCTGTACTAGCTGTCCACCACCAAAACGCTCAATAGCCCCCCCTCCTTCAATGGTTTCAAAAAAAGCATCATGTTTTTCTGCTGTAGCACCCGTTAAAGGCTGAAACCAATGTGTATAATGAGTTACACCTTTAGAGAGCGCCCATTCCTTCATAGAGGAAGAAACTTGATCTGCAATTTTTCTATCTATCTTTTTACCATGTTCAATCGCACTCATTACACCTTTATATGCCTCATTTGTTAAATACTGACGCATGGCAGTTTCATTAAACACATTTTTCCCATAAATTTCGGAACGCTTGTTTACCTCCTTCACCTC
This sequence comes from Lutibacter sp., assembly GCA_018054895.1. GTDB lineage: Bacteria > Bacteroidota > Bacteroidia > Flavobacteriales > Flavobacteriaceae > Lutibacter. Next base: position 5,098 of record JAGPIQ010000163.1, read on the forward strand.
TAAAGGTTTTCTATTTTGAACAAGCTCCATTGCTTTAAACCGTACTATTGCCATAATTAAATAAATATTTTACGAAGATAAATGAAATTTTATAATCTATTTGTCAAAATTTTAATGAAATTATTCAACTTATTTATATTTACCCCTATTAAAAATAGGGC
>JAGPIQ010000164.1 GCA_018054895.1 Lutibacter sp.
GATAAGTTGACAGCAAATATTTCTGTTGGTTCTTATTATCAATTGCCAACGTATACTATTTTAGGGTTTAGAGATGAATTCAATAATTTAGTAAATAAAGAAAATGAGTTAAAATACATGCAATCTACTCATTATGTTTCTGGGTTTGAATTAAAACCTTCAAAATCTGTAAAAATGTCGTTGGAAGGCTTTTATAAAAAATACTCCAATTATCCATTTTCAGTAAATGATCAAATAAGTTTGGCAAATTTAGGTTCCGATTTTGGTGTTGTTGGAAATGAAGAAGTGGAATCAAGTTCAAAAGGACGCGCTTATGGGATTGAATTTTTAGCGCAAAAAAAATCGTTTGATGGTTTATATGGAATTCTTTCTTACACATATGTGATCAGTGAATTTCAGGATAAAAATAACAATTATATTCCTTCTTCTTGGGATAATAAACATTTATTAACCATTACAGGTGGAAAAAAATGGCGGAAAAATTGGGAAATAGGAGGTAAGTTTCGCTTGGTTGGCGGAAGTCCATATACGCCTTATGATTATGATGCCAGTTCTATTATTGAAAATTACAACATTGCAAATCAAGGAATATTAAATTATGAAGCTTTAAATACAAATCGCTACGATTTATATCATCAATTTGATGTTCGAATTGATAAAACGTGGTATTGGGATCGTTTTTCTTTGAATTTTTATATTGATATTCAGAATGTATATGCTTCAGATAGTCCACAAACTTCTTACTTAACGCCTTCAGTTGATGGAGCAGGAAATAGAGTGATAAACGCTTCTGATTCTTCAAAATATGTGTTAGAAGAAATTGACAATACATCTGGTAATGTATTGCCAAGGTTTGGTTTTATTTTTGATTTTTAATTAGTTAACCTGAATTTTGTCATTGTTTAATCGAGTTTTAAGCCATTTTCGTAAGGTAGATTTTTCCTTAGAGATGTTTTGAGTACTGTCTGACCAAACGGTGTAAAAAACGGTTAATGTGTCAATTTTATTAAAATTACTTTTAATAATTTTTCCAAAACTAATTTCTGAAAGATAAGTATGGTTAATTTTGGCTTCTTTACTTATTTGTATAAAAGGAACTTCGTCTTTATAGAATTTTGTTAATTCCTTTTCTAATAGTTTTATTCGTTCTTCTTTTTCTTTAATGGATTCATCACGTGAAGAAATTATTTTTTGATTTTGTGCATATAAATCAGTCAAGTTTTTAACTTCATGTCGTATGTCAGAATCATCAATTCCTTGTTGAATAAGTAAGTTTGCTCCTTCTAATTTAAATTCAGTTAAACGACTTTTCCAGGTTTCAATGATTTCATTTGATAGTTTATTTCCGTACACAAATATTTTAATGCTTTTATTTGTATAGTTAATGTTTTTATCATTTTCATCAATTATACTAACGCCACTTTGTTTTATTTCATCAATAAGTAATTGTGCAGCTTGTTTAAATTGATTTTCGCGAAATAAATTTATAAATAAATAAATACTTCCAGCAAACACAATTAAAGCTACCGATGTAGCAAATCTAGCAACTCTTTTGCGTTTTACAGAGTTGATATATTTTACCATTGGAAAATCTAAAAATTTCACAATAACAAAGGTTGCTAAAGCAATAAAGATAGTATTGATGGTAAATAAAAACATAGCACCTGCAAAATAATGGAAATTACCAATAGCAAGACCGTACCCTGCAGTACATAAAGGCGGCATTAAAGCAGTTGCAATGGCAACACCTGCAATAGTATTTGTTTGTTGACGTCTTCTGCTTAAAGCCAAAATTAAGGCTAAACCACCGGCAATAGCAATAAAAACATCTCGAACGTCAGGGGCTGTTCTAGCTAATAATTCAGGTGTTTCATTATGAAATAGAGGTATTAAAAAGAATAAAAAAGAAGTTCCCAAACTTAAAACAACCATCACTCCTAAATTAATTAAAGAGCGTCTAAGCGTATCTAAATCATTAATTCCAATAGATAACCCAACACCTAAAATAGGTCCCATTAATGGTGAAATTAACATGGCACCAATAACAACCGCACTGGAACTTACGTTTAACCCTATAGATGCAATTAAGATGGAAAAAACAAGTACCCATGCCGTGTGACCTTGCATGGAAATATTCCCTTTAATGTCATCAATAGTTCCTTTTTTGTCGGTATCTCCCTTAATGTCTAAAATACTGTGTAAAAAAGCTTTAATTTTAATAAACAAATCCGCTCCTTCACTAGTGTTATCAGAATTTGGATTTGTATTGTTAGTAGTGTTTTCCATTTTTTATTTTTAAATAAAATTGTCTTTCATTTTATTTGTGTCTCTGTCAATAACTTCGGTATTTTGGGTGTCTGTTTTCTTAAATAGTATGAAATTAATAGAGTAACTCTCTCTATCCGTTATTACAATATTCTATTTTATTCCTAGTTTGTTTTAAAGATCAATTTCAGCATTTTGATTAAAAAGATAAACTCTATTGCTGCTAACTTCTAAACATTCTATGCGTGTTCTTCTCTTATTTCCTTTTTTAAAAATTCTACCTTTATAACTAAAATTACTTCCCTGATTGATGTCAAATATAAAATTCTTTCCTGAAATATCATCAAATTGTTTTAAAGCAAACGATAAATTAATATCTGTACCAGTACTTGCTTTTGGATTTATTAAATAATTAGCCAATAAAGGTAAAACGGATTCAGGGTAAATACTTGGTTGTACGAAAGGTAGCATTAAATGCTGAAAATTTCGTTTCCATTCAATGCCGTGAGGTTTTGCTCTTGGATGTTCTTTATGCGTTACAAAATGTGCTATTTCGTGAATGAGTGTGAGTAAAAATTGATACTGATTTAAACTATTGTTAATGGTAATTATAAATGAACCGTTCGGTAATCGCTTAAAATCTCCGTGTTTAGTGGCTCTTTTATTCACAATTTTTATTCGAATCGTATGTTTTTGAAGAATTTCTTCAACCAAAAGGACGCTATTTTTAGGTAAATATGGCGTTAATTTAACAATCATTTATGGAGTTGTTGATGATACTTCTAATATTTTACCATTGTAATATTTGTTTCCTGTAAGCGAAAAATTATAAATATAGTCAGCCATTTCAATTGCTGAAAGAGGCGCTTTGTATCCAGGAAAAGCTTCTTCCAACATTTCTGTTTGAACGGCACCTAAAGCCAATACGTTAAACGCAATTTGTTGTTCTTTATATTCTTCCGCTAATAATTCAGAAAGTGTAATAACAGCGCCTTTTGAAGAGCTATACGCCGCCAATCCTGGAAATTTCATACTTCCTTGAACGCCACCAATACTGCTAATTGTTACTATGTGACTTCCTGTATTCATAAAAGGAATTAAAACGCGCGTTAACTCAGCTACTGCAAAAACATTCACTTTATACACTTCTTCAAAATTTGAAAATGATAATTCAGTAAAAGGTTTATTTAATAATTTTCCTGCATTGTGAATTAAAATATCCACTTTTTTCCAGTTTTTTGAAACAAAATCTGTTATTTGTATGAAATCTTTTTCAATAGATAAATCTACCGAAAGTGTGCTGATGTTTTTTAAATTCAAATCATTTAATGGTTTTGAATTTCTTGACAAAGCTAAAACGTGGTAGTTGTTTTTTGCAAAAAGTTGCGCTAATTCAAAGCCAATTCCTCTACTTGTTCCAGTAATTATAATGTTTTTCATTTTTCAGTTTCAAATATAATATGGTTATATGCGCCAACATCGCCTTTGGCACTTCTTATGTTTCCTAAAATATCAAAAGGGATTTTAGTAGTTCCGCTTTCTATTCCTTTTTCAATGGCATCAGATTCTTCTCCAATAATGAGATCATTGGTATAGGGCGCTTTAAAATGTGGTTTTCCGTTAAAAATATTGTTGGTGTAATTTTCAGAATTCAGAAAATTGTACAACGTGTTTTTTGAATAATAATTGTAGGGATCATTAAATTTCAACAAATTATTGGTGAATGAAAAGTTGAAAATTGTTTCTTCTATTTTATCAACTTCAAATTCAAGAGCGTTGCTTCCGTCAATAATACAATTGGTGAAATTAGCAGCATTCAAATCGCGCGTTTCTTTAATAAAATCTTCATCTTTTTCAATAAAAGCATAATTATTAATCACAACACTTGGTGTGTTTCTAAAACTTTTATTCCAAAAATTGGTAAATGTACAATGTGTAAAATCATAAGAACCTCCAAGAGTACACGCCAATGAATTTATTCCTGCATTATTAATTACTACATTTTTTCCTTCAATAGACGTATTTCTACCTAAAATTCCATAGTTAGAACTGTTGTAAATTTGCGAATTATGAATGGTTAAAGTAGGGGAGGTTTCCAATTCATTGGAATCCACTAAAATTCCAATCGACGCATTTTTAATAATGGTGTTGTTCATTGAATTATTTTTACTGCCTGATTGCAGCCAAATAAAGCCCCATTGCCCGGGAATATTTTCATATAAATATTCCAGTCTATCGCCTTCAATAGTTACAGGTTTTTCCAATTCGCCTTCAATTTTTAACGTCGCTCCTTTTGAAATAATTAAACCAGAATTTGAGTGAAAATGTAACTTCGCTCCAGCTTCAATGGTAAGTGTTTTGTTTTCAGGAACCACACAATAGCCGTAAATAACATAGGGTTTGTCATTTTTAAAGACAGTATTGTTTTCTAAATAAAACCCTTGAATATCATACGTTTCATTATGTAAATTTTGGTCAATAGTAATAGTTTCAATAACGCCTTGGGTGTTTCTATTCGGAAATAAAAAATGTGCATCTTTAACCAACGTGACTAATTTTACATCCTGTACCGTGTTATTTCCTTCAAAAACAATGGAATCGGTATAAATAGGATTGGCCGTTTTAGTAAAATCGATGGTAGTTTCAATAAAAATATACAAACTGTCTTTTCCTAAAATTTCAATATCTTTAAATACTTTCCCTGCTTTTCCATCAATATTTAAGCGATACATAGAACTTTCTCCGTTACCAAGTTTTACAGAAGGAATGGAAATTGCTTGCGAATTTTTATTGTATACTTTCAACGTGTACGTGCTTGAACCTATGTTTGTAAAAACAGTATCTAAAAAAATAGTGTCTTTTGAAAAAAGTAATTTT
>JAGPIQ010000165.1 GCA_018054895.1 Lutibacter sp.
ATGTACTTATCTGTGATTTTTAAGATACCCATGGGTAGGTGTATTTTTAGAAATGATTTGCATTATTTATTGGTTTGAAATTTTTTAGAATCTGAAGAAAAAGGAAGAAAATTTATTATATCACTACTAAAGTTAAATATTTTATAGTTGTAAGCCTACTGCTGAATTACAATTGGTAATAGTAAATATAGTACATTTGGCAGATAGCGCTGAAAATGAAAATTGTTGTAAGAAATATATATCGATTTAATTTGAAAGCTAAGTAGTTAAAAATAGCAAACGAGCCATACTCAAACCTTTATCATCTTTTAGAAAACTTACTTTAAAACAATTTAAAATGAAATTATTAAAATTTACTTTATGGATCTTACTTTTTAGTTTAGGAAGTATAACCAACTTATTTTCACAGGAATCACTGTTTAGTTTTGAAAAATACACGAATGAAAAAGGTGAAATATTGAATTATAGGCAATTAGTTTCAGATTATGATGAGGTTTCTAAATATCCGTTAGTTATATTTTTACATGGTTCAGGGGAACGCGGTAATGATAATGTGGCTCAATTAAAATGGGGAGTTCAAAATTTTGCGACTAGTCAAAATTTAAAAATGTATCGTCCTATTGTTATTGCTCCTCAATGTCCTGAAAACAGCAGTTGGGAAAATTTTTCAGAGGATGGTTTGTCGCTAAATTCCACGCCCAGTGAGCCTATGAAACTTGTAATAGAATTAATTAAAAAAACCATAAAAGAATTACCAGTAGATCCAAATCGAATTTACATAACAGGTGTTTCAATGGGGGGTTTTGGTACCTTTGATGCAATTATGCGGTATCCAAATTTGTTTGCTGCAGCTGTTCCTGTTTGTGGAGGTGGAGATCTTTCAAAAGCATCAGAAATTTCGCATATTCCAATGTGGATTTTCCATGGAGCTTTAGATGAAGCCGTAAATCCAAAGCGGTCATTGGACATGGTTCAGGCTTTAACTAAAGAAGGAGGTCGCCCAGGATTTACGCAGTATCCTAAAGCTGGTCATTTTTCATGGATTGCAGCGTATAGCGATGAAATGATGATGCAATGGCTATTTAGTCAGCGAAAGTAATTTTTTAGATATTTTTTTTGAGATAATTTTTAAAAAAATATTCAGAATTATTTTATAACTTTATAATGCTATGATAAAGTTTTTAAGATTTGTACCCGTACAACTCACCCTGTTTTTAATTCTTGGAATTTTAGTCGAAAAATTCATTTCCATTCCACTTAATATAAGTGTTGGGTTGGTGTTGGTTTGTATGTTGTTATTGGGGATATTGTATGTGCTTTCTTTAGGTTATAAAGAATTTTACAAGCAATTATTTACAGTTGTTAGTTTAGTTGGCGCATTTTTAATGGGAGTTACAAGTCAAACTATTGCAACCGAAACCAACCTGCAAAAGCACTATTCGAATTCAATTTATTTTTCAAATGAAGTAAAGCATCAAGCCGTTTTAAAAATTCGGAAGGAGTTAAAATCATCTTCAAACTATGCTAAATATGAAGCGATCGTCGTTCGTTTTGAAAAAGAACCTTCAAAAGGGAAGGTGTTATTGCAATTCAAAAAAGATAGCTCGAACACTCAGTTTGCTGTTGATGATGAAATTAGCGTAAAAACAACATTTTCAGCAATTCAAAATACCACAAACCCTTATGGTTTTGATTATAAAAAGTACTTAAACAATCAACAAATATACCATCAACTTTACCTTAATAATCAGCAGTTTTTACGGTTGAGAAACCCAACTACTACAGTTTTTGGTATTTCAGCCAATGCTAGAAATACCATTACTGAAAGTTTGCAAAAAGATGGTTTTAAAAATGACGAATTAGCAGTCGTAAATGCCTTGTTATTGGGACAACGCAACTCTATTTCCGTCGAATTGTTAGAAAACTATACTGAAGCAGGCGCCATTCATATTTTGGCAGTTTCTGGGTTACACGTGGGAATAATCTTGCTGCTTTTAATGTATTTATGCAAACCTTTACACTATTTTAAGCATGGTAAAACAATAGCTTCTGTTCTTGTAGTTTTGGCATTATGGAGCTATGCGTTTTTAGCTGGATTAAGTCCTTCTGTAATTCGCGCAGTGACTATGTTTACTGCACTTTCCATTGGTTTGCATGTAAATAAACCAACAAATGTGTACAATACCTTGGTAATTTCCTTGTTTTTCTTGTTGTTGTACAATCCCAGTTATTTAGTTGATGTTGGTTTTCAACTCAGTTATTCAGCGGTGTTTTCCATTGTATGGATTCAACCTAAAATATATAATTTACTTATTGTAAAATGGTGGCTTCCACATAAAATATGGCAAGTTTTTTCGGTTTCTTTGGCCGCACAAATAGGAGTTTTACCTGTTAGTTTGTTTTATTTTCATCAATTTCCAGCCTTGTTTTTTGTGGTGAATATTATTGTAATTCCAGTGCTTGGTATTATTTTAATTGGTGGAATTTTAGTGATGTTGTTGAGTTTGTTAAATAGTTTACCTACGTTTTTAGCAACGGTTTATATGTTTGTAATTAAAGCTGTTAATGGATTGGTTTCTTGGGTGGCTGGCTTTGATAGTTTTGTAATCCGAAATATTTCTATGTCGTTCTTATTTATGGTGACTTTGTATTTCTTGTTTATTTTGTTGTTGAAATGGACAGAAAAACGAAATTTTAGTCGGTTGCTATGGGTGTTATTGGCGGTTATTAGCGCACAAAGTGTATTGTTAGTTGAAAAATACACCAAGCAAACTACCAATCAGTTGATCGTATTTAATAAACCAAAAGGCACGTTGATTGCTATTCAAAAGGGAGATTCTTTATTTGTAACTGCTGAAATTAAAATTGCTGAAATTCAATCGTATGTGAATGGTGCTGAGGTGGAAAATGTTCAATTAGGAACACTTCAACATAAAATGATTCCTTTTGAAAATAATAGAATATTGGTTGTTGATAGTTTGGGTATTTATGATGTAAAATCGGTGAAGCCAACTATTGTTTTGTTACAACATTCACCAAAAATAAATATGGAGCGGTTGATTCAAACACTAAAACCTTCAATAATTATTGCAGATGGAAGTAATTACAAAAGCTATTCAGACTATTGGGAACGAACCTGTTTGAAAAACAAAACTCCTTTTTACAATACAATGCAAAAAGGAGCTTTTATATTAAAAGAGTAAAAATGTTTATTCAACAAATTCACTTTTAAATTTAGTTGAATATTCTGTAAACGCTTCTTGACTTTGAATTGTTTTATAATCGTTTGAAGCAAATAATTTTAAGTACAATTCCAATTGTTTAGGCGATTGATATCCTGGGATTGGAGCAATTAATTTTGCTTCTTCGTCCAAATAAACAATAGTAGGGTAGGCTCTAATTCCAAAATAACCAGATAATTCATGTGAGCTATTTCTACCTGATGATTTAGGATCGAATCCTGGATTTGTATAGCTTTTTCCTAAAAAGTTTACTTTTTCATTTCCCTCTGCATTAAATTTTACAGCGTAGAAATTTTTGTTGATGTAATTTGCGACATCTTTATTGCTAAACGTGTTTTTATCTAACATTTTACAAGGACCACACCAAACGGTATAGGCATCCATAAAAATTTTTTTCGGAGTTGTTTTTTGTGCTTCAACGGCTTTTTCTAAAGTCATCCATTTAATTTCTTGCGCATTTATTGTAATGCTGAAAATGGCGAATAGTGCGATAAATAATTTTCTCATATTTAATGTTTAAGATTTTTCTGTTATGTTGGACGCAATAATGTTGCCAAAATTACAAAGTTATTTTAATTTATTTGTTTTTTTTGTATTTGGTATTGGGTTTCAAGTGCATTATTTTTTTCATTCTTCATTCTTCATTCTTCATTCTTCCGACTTCCGTCTTCCAACTTCTTATTTTACGCCGTGCATTAATTTTTTAAGGGTAGGTCCTAACAATAAGGCAATTATACCAATAATAATAGGGACAATAGTAAAAATTAAAAAGAATGTTGAAATATCATACTTCGCAGTAATATCATCAATCATAGCGCCCATTTTACCCGATGTTTTATTTCCAATAGCCAAGGCTAAATACCAAACTCCAAACATAAATGCTATCATACGTGGCGGTACTAATTTGCTAACGTATGATAAACCAACGGGAGATACACATAATTCACCCAAGGTATGGAATAAATAGGCAATAATTAACCACACAATACTTACGGATGCTGTTTTTGCACCTTGTGGAATTCCAGAAGCTCCATACGCTAATACTCCAAACCCAATAGCTAAGAAAAACAATCCAATAGCATATTTTGCCGCTGGTTTAGGGTTGTATTTACTTTCCCACCATTTCGAAAATAATGGTGCAAATGCAATGATAAATAAAGAGTTTAAAATTAAAAACCACGTTGCAGGAATCTGAACTTCATTGTCCTTTTTTCTGATAATTGTTGCCGGAATATTATTGTTAATTAAATCGGCTTGTTCAGGTTTTAAATATTTAAAAGTAGTCCCTTTTTTATCTAAATCTAAAATGGAAATTTTATCACCAGCAACAAAATCATTGGTTGAAATTACTACTGTATTATTTTCTGTAATTATAGCATCGCTTGGAACTTCCGTTTCAGCGGTTATTGCAATTGCTTTTGTTGAATTATCTTCCTGAACTTGTTGAAAGGTATTGTAGCTAATTTCATAAGAATAGGTATTGAAATTCGTATAAATTTTCCAAATAACCACACCCCAAATCAATAAAAAACTAAACGCCAAAATAAGGTTCGAAATAAAATATTTTTTAAACGTTTGAACGAATAATAAATACAATACGTAGGTAATAATTCCAATAGGAACTACGGTAATTATGACATCAACAATATTAAAAATAAAGGCTGCATTTCCTGAAAGAATTCGACTGGTGTAATCTTTTGCGAAAATACTCATAGATCCTCCTGCTTGTTCAAAAGAAGCCCAAAAGAAAATAATGAAGAACGCAAAGATAACTACAGCAATCATTTTATCACGGGTAATTCTACTATAACGAAGAATTCGAGTGGTAATTAAATACAAAAATAACAACAATGTTATAATA
>JAGPIQ010000166.1 GCA_018054895.1 Lutibacter sp.
ATTCCCCAGCTAACAGCAGTGGTGCTATAGGTTAATCCTTCTGGATTTAAGGTTGTGATTGCTCCAGTGTTTGCTCTTACTCTGTAATAACCAGCTATAGCAGTGCAGTTTGATTCTCCTGTTTCAGCTAAGATTCCTGAGAAATCACCATTATCTCCATAGTCAGGTCCTCCAGCGGGAGGGAAGTTAAATGTTCCGTCAGCACTTTGAGCAACAAATTTAAACTCGCCATCTAACCAAACATATCCTTCAAAGTCAGTTCTTCCAAAATCTGAAGCTGCTAGTAGAGGAGCGTTTCCAGCATTCCAACCTTGATGATTACCTGCTACGGCAAGTTTTGGTAAATCAGTTGTATAAGGAGTTACAGTTAGTGTGATAACATTTGAATAACTAGGTAAATCATCATTAGAACCTAAAGAAGATTTAATTCTTACGTCTAAATCACCAGCGGTATATGGGATTAAACCAGCTTCTAATGCTACTGTATTTAAACCTTCAACAGTCCAAACAACAAAACGGCTAGTTGTACTTCCAGCTGGAATAATAGTTGTAAAATCGGTACCAGCTAAAGCAACTTCTACATCATAGTTTACTTCTGTTTGTACATCATAATCAGCGTGATTCCAAACTAAAGTAGTCGCTTCATTAGTTGCGTTTTCAGGAAGTAGTACATAAGCGCTTCCGTCAAGTGGTGTTATTAATTCTGGTCCTCCGCTTGGAGTAGCAATAGTTTGATCATCATTTTCACATGAAACTCCTGCAAAAAGCAACAACGCAAGAGTTGATATTTTTAATATATTTTTCATATTGTTATAATTTTAATATTAATATCCAGGGTTTTGTGTTAAGTTAGGATTGGCTTGTAAAGCAGTTAAAGGAATTGGGAATACTTTATAAGTATTTGGAATAGCAGCTCCGTTTTGTGCATTTCCTTTCCAAGGCCACAAATAAGATCCGCCAGTAAATTTTCCAAAACGAATTAAGTCACTTCTTCTGTGTCCTTCTAAATTAAGTTCTCTAGCTCTTTCGTCAATTATAAAGTCTAAGGTTAATTGACCAGGAGTTATTGTTGTCGCATTTGAACGAGTTCTTAAAGCGTTTACATAATCAACGGCTTGATTTAATGTTCCACCTGAACCACCTCTTACAACACATTCGGCGTACATTAAATAAGCATCTGCTAAACGAAATAGAGGAAAATCGGTTCCAGAGAATACTGTAGGAGTCGATGCTGAAAAATAATTGCTATTTCTAAATTTAACTGATGGATACCCATTAGTCCACTCTCTGTAATCTGTCATCTCATATTGATGTCCAGAGGTCCAAAACAATTGTGCTCTATCGTCAGTTGAAGTGCCTAAATCACCGAAAAGTCCATACCAAGCTTTTGTTGCTCTGTGTCCAGCCCATGCATCATTCCCACCAGGATTTCCAAATGCAATAGTGTTCATAGTAGCACTATTCATACTTCCATTAACAATGTATGTAGTATTACCAAAACTTTGACTTACTAAAGCATCAGCAATTAGAGGGTAGATGATTTCAGGAGAAGTTCTGTTGTCTCCAGAGAAGTTGCTTACAAAGTTTGTAGCAAGTGTATATCCTCCTTCATCAATTACTTTTTTAGTGTAAGTTAAAGCTTCTGTATAGCGAGCAGTACCTGTATAAACTTCAGCATTTAAATAAAGTTTAGCTAACAACATTCTAACAACTGCTTTATTTGCTCTTCCGTAATCATTAGAAGTAGCAATAGAATTTTCAATGGCTAACAATTCCGATTCCACAAATTCAAATAATTGTTGTCTTGAAGCTTCAGGAAGTGGTGCAGATTGACCAACGTTTTCCTCAGTAACTAAAACTCCTTTTCCAAAACAATCAATCATATAGTAATAAGCTAATGAACGTAAGAAACGAACTTCACTAATTACAGATTCTTTATTAGGAACATCAACATTATTTAGAACAACCAATAAGTTGTTACATTGTGGTACAGTGTAATATACTCGATTGTATAAATATCTGAAGAATTTGTTGTTTTCATCCCAATTTGAAGCGGTTGTTAGCTGGTCTAGACCATTATCACCCCAACGGTTTTTCATTCCGTCAGCTGTAAATTCTTGAAGATTGATAATTCCTCTTAAGAATGGAGATTCTCCTGGGTCATCACTAATATCTGAACTTCCTGGGCCATTAGGACCTGAAAGTGCAAATGAGCCATATAGTTTTGACATAATTCCAGTGATAGCATTAGGGTCTTGTTGTAGTAATTGCTCTAAAGATAATTCTACTCTTGGTTCTGTATTCAAGTCATCGGTACAAGCAGATAACGAAGCAAGTAGCAGTACACTTAAACCAAATAATTTAATTCTTTTCATATTTCTTTTTATTAAAAGTCAAAGTTTAAACCAAATGTGAAACTAGTAGGTCTTGGATAAAAATTGTTATCGATTGCACCGAAGTTTTCAGGATCTTGTCCTGTATATTTAGTTAAAATAAAAGGATTGTTTATTGCTCCATAAACTCTCATTGAAGAGTTTTTATAGAATTTGTTAAAACGGTAACCGAGAACAATGTTTTCACAACGTAAGAATGTAGCGTCTTCTAAGAAGTAATCTGAAAATGTTGCATTTCCGTTGTAGTTTTGAAATTGTATATCAGCAGCTCCATTATAAAAATCTAACACGTTCGATAAGCTATTTGAGTTTGTAGGAATAGATCTGTCAACCCAACCAGATGTTAATTTTCTTGCGTTATACACTTGTCCGCCTAATTGTCCTCTAAAACTAGAGCTGAAATCCCATTGTTTGTAGTTGAAGTTAATTCCAAAGCCAAAAGTCCAGTTTGGAGTTACAGCTTTATAATATCTGTCGTCATTAGTAATTACGCCATCAGCATTTCTATCAACAAACGCACCAGGAATAGCAGCGCCATTTCCATCATATAGTTGTTGGAAAACCCAGAAAGAGTATGGTTGGAAGCCAACGGCATTTTGCGCAATGTTTACATTTGTTCCTGTAGGTAAACTTCCTCCAGCTGATAAAGTAGTTACATCTTTAAGATCTGTAATTTCTACATAACTGTAAGCTACGTTTGTAGCGATTTCTAAGTTGAAATTATCTGTTTTTACAGGTTTGAAATTTAAGCTTAATTCAAAACCTTTACTTTCGGTACTACCAACATTTTTAATAAAAGTATCAGATAAACCTTGTCCAGGAGGTAAAGGAACTCTTGCTAATAAATCAGTTGTTTCTCTTCTGTAAATATCAAAACTACCTGATAAGAAGTTGTTTTTGAATAAATCAAAATCAATACCTAAGTTATAAGTAGTAGTTTTTTCCCAAGTTAAATCTTCATTAAATACTAAAGCAGAGTAAAGATTTGAATTATCTAAATATTGACTATTATTACTACCGATTGTAAACAATGGAGTAGATGGGTAAAATCCTACATTTCCTGTAATGTCTTGTTGACCAGTTTTACCAACTCCTAATCTAACTTTAACATCGTTAATGAAATTAATGTTTTTGATAAATTCTTCTTCTTTTAATTTCCACGCTAGAGCTGCAGCTGGAAAATATCCCCATCTTTTGTCTTCTCTAAATAATGAAGAACCATCTGCTCTCAAAGAAAGTGTTAAAAGATATTTGTTTGTCAAATCAAAATTTGCTCTTCCGAAGAAAGATTGTAAATTTAATACGTTGTAATATCTGTTATTTGGATTGTTGTCATTTGGCAGAACTTCTCTTACACCAGTTGTTTCATTATAACGATAAATTTCTTTATTACCATCGTTTTTAAAATTTTGGTAAGAATAACCTCCTTGAATATCAAATTTTGTTAAAAAGCCATTTAAACTTTTAGTATATACTAAATAAGAATCAAGTGTAGTGTTGGTCATGGTTTGATTTTCCTCGTAGTTTTTACCAGGATTGAAAACATAATCAGCTCCAGAGTTTATTACACGATATGTTGCCATAGCATTATTACTGAATCTTTCTTTGATTTGTGCTTCTGAAGCATCAAGACCTAAGTTTACTACCGCTCTTAATTCTGGTAAGAAATGCATTTTGTAGTCAAATTCAATATTTCCAAGGAAACGAACCGCTCTTTCTGGTCTAGTTCTTTGCATTAATAATGCTACTGGATTATATTGTCCACTGATTGTGTTTGTTGGGTTTCCACTGCCGTCAAGAACAAAATCTTGATAATAGCCTCCAAATCTGTTTGTAGATGAGTTATCTCGGATTGGTTTAGTTGGGTCCATGTTAATCGCACCACCTAAAGCACCACCTTCATCAATTGCATTTTTATTAGTAAAAATTCCTTTTGCATTTGCATCAATCTTTAAATGATCACTAAAAACTTTAGGAGTCATTTTTAATGAATAACTCAATCTTTCATAATCATTGGTTTTAACAAGTCCTTCATTTCTAGTATATCCTACAGAGGCTCTGAATGGGATTTTACCATATAAATTGGCTTTTGCGCTAAAATTATGATCAGTTGAGATTGACGTTCTGTAAATGGCGTCTTGCCAATCAGTGTTGGAAAGAATTCTACCTTCAACTTCAGGGGTGCTTAAATCATCTATTACAGCAGTTGAAGGATCATCAATACCTAATGAATTAGTTAAACTTGGATGATAGGTTTGAATGAAATTTGTAAATTGTTTGCCATTCATCATATCAATTTTTTTGCCAACTTTACCTATAGTAACATTAGACGAATAATTGAACTCTGGAGCGCCACTTGAACCTTTTTTAGTGGTTATAATAATTACACCGTTTGAAGCTCTAGAGCCATAAATTGCAGCAGCAGAAGCGTCTTTTAAAATAGTGAAACTTTCAATATCATTAGGGTTAATTAAACTAAGCGGATTACTTACTCCTGCAGGAGTTGTATTGTCAACAGGAATTCCATCGATAACGATAAGTGGGCTACTGTTAGCATTTAAAGAAGCTCCACCTCTAATTCTGATATTTGGAGCAGAGTCAGGTTGTCCACCATTGTTGGTAATTCTTACTCCTGGTGCTTTTCCAGTAAGTAATTGGTCGGCTGAAACAATTG
>JAGPIQ010000053.1 GCA_018054895.1 Lutibacter sp.
TTTCATTGCTCAAACAGCAGCTACTTATACTATAAAAGCAGGAAGCACTACAGTGACTATTCCAGTTAGTGTTTTAGGAGACTTAATTGCAGAACCAATCGAATCATTTACAGGTACGATTACCATTGACAATGCAAATAGTCAACAAGTTACTATCGGAACAGGAGTAGGAACTGCTACAGCAACTATTACCGACAATGATGCAGCAAGTATTGCAATCGCTGATGTAAGTGCAACCGAAGGAGCAGGAACAGCAACGTACACAGTAACCTTAACAGGTAATGTACAAGATGCATTTAGTGTAAGCTACGCAACAAGTGACAATGCAAGTGCGTTGGCAGGAGTAGATTATACAGCGACTAGTGGAACGTTAACTTTCCCTGCAAATTCAGCAAGTGGAACAATAAAAACGTTCACAGTAGCAATTACAGATGATAATTTTGTAGAACCAACGGAAGACTACAAAGTAACTTTAAGTGGAATCACAGGCTTGACAACAATCTTAGATGCAGATGCAATTGGAAGTATCACGGACAATGATGCAGCAAGTATTGCAATCGCAGATGTAAGTGTAGCCGAAGGAGCAGGAACAGCAACATATACAGTAACCTTAACAGGAAATGTACAAGATAGCTTCACTGTTAATTACGCAACATCAGCTAACACAGCAATAGGAGATGTAGATTATACAACTACAACAGGAACACTTAATTTCCCTGCAAATTCAGCAAGCGGAACCACAAAAACATTCACTGTAGCAATTACAGATGATAATTTTGTAGAACCAACGGAAGACTACAAAGTAACTTTAAGTGGAATCACAGGCTTGACAACAATCTTAGATGCAGATGCAATTGGAAGTATCACGGACAATGATGCAGCAAGTATTGCAATCGCAGATGTAAGTGTAGCCGAAGGAGCAGGAACAGCAACATATACAGTAACCTTAACAGGAAATGTACAAGATAGCTTCACTGTTAATTACGCAACATCAGCTAACACAGCAATAGGAGATGTAGATTATACAACTACAACAGGAACACTTAATTTCCCTGCAAATTCAGCAAGCGGAACCACAAAAACATTCACTGTAGCAATTACAGATGATAGTTTTGTAGAACCAACGGAAGACTACAAAGTAACCTTAAGTGGAATCACAGGATTGACAACAATCTCAGATGCAGTAGCAATTGGAAGTATTACAGACAATGATGCAGCAAGTATTTCAATAGCAGATGTAAGTGTAAACGAAGGAGCAGGAACAGCAATGTACACAGTAACCTTAACAGGTAATGTACAAGATAGCTTCACGGTTAATTATGCAACGTCAGCTAACACCGCAATAGGAGATGTAGATTATACAACAACCAGTGGAATGTTAACCTTTCCAGCAAATTCAGCAAGCGGAACCACAAAAACATTCACAGTAGCAATTACAGATGATAATATATTAGAGCCTGTAGAAACTTTCAAAGTTACATTAAGTAATATTTCAGGTGGATTGGTTACAATCTCAAATGCAATAGCAATTGGTAGTATCACAAATGATGATGCTGCAAGTGTAACAATTGCCGATATCAGTGGATTAGAAAATGGAGGCCCAATTACAGTAACAGCAACTTTAGATTATGCAGTACAAGGCGGCTTTAAAGTAACTATAAATACAATTGATGGAACCGCAACTACTGAGAATAGAGATTATACGGCAGTAACCAATCAGATTTTAACTTTTATAGGAATAGCAGGCGAAACACAAACATTTATGGTAATACCAACTGCAGATACTATTTTAGAGTTTGATGAAACAGTAACAGTTTCAATGAGTAACTTAACGAATACTACGCTGCCTGTAAACATTACCGATATTGCAACAGTAACAATTACTAATGATGATGCTTCTGTTACGTTAGATATTAATAATGTATCGGCTTCAGAAGGTGATAATAATACTACTGTTTTTGAATTTGTTGTTAGAATGTCTAGTAGTTCTAGTTTAGCAACAACAGTTGATTATAAAACGGTGGATGGAACTGCAACAATTGCAAATAATGATTATGTTGGTATTTCAACAACTACATTAACATTCTTGCCAGGTGAAATTTCTAAAACAATTGTAGTAATAGTAAACACGGATAATGTAGCAGAGTCAGATGAAGTATTTACAGTAGAGTTAAGTAATTTAATTACGAATGGAAACGCTATTTCATTAGGAAGTCAAATAGGTGTAGGAACTATAATAAATGATGATTATTTACCAGTCTTAACGGATGTATTTGTAGAAGGAATAGAAGATAATTCGTTGAAGTTTACAGCAGGGAATTTTACAACCTCGTATAGTGATTTAGATGGAGATGCATTACATAGTATTGTTATTGTTAGTTTACCAGAAAATGGTATTTTACATCTTAATAATCTTGAAGTAATTGCAGGAGATACTATACTTGTGTCAGAAATTAAGAACTTAGTTTTCTTACCAAATTCAAATTGGTATGGAGATACAAGTTTTGAATTTAACGCATCTGATGGCGTAAATTCAGCTTTATTAAATGCACAAGTTATGATTACCATAAAACCTGTAAATGATTTACCAATTGCTATTGACGATTTTATTACAACGGAGCAAAATGTTCCTATTGTAAATGGTTCAACAGCTGAAAATGATACATATAGTGAGGATGGAGGTAACGTATGGAGTTTAGTCGGTGAAAATGGTGGTGCTAAAAATGGTTCAGTAACTATGAATGAAGAAGGAGTTTATACGTATACACCAACTATTTATTTCTTTGGTACAGATAGTTTTGTTTATAGAATTACAGATATAGATGGAGATTTTTCAAACGCAGTAGTAACAATTTCTGTTGTAGTTGATTCTGATTCATCAATAGAGTTAATTAAAACAGCGGTACTTGAAGGAAATGGAAATGTTAATGATCGTATTAATTACACATTTACAATAAAGAATACTGGAAATGTTAATTTAAATGACATAAGTATTAGTGATCCTTTAATTTCAAACACTCCAATTGCAGCAGTAGGAATGTTAGAGCCTAATGCAATTGCTGTTGTAAAAGCATTCTACACTATCAATCAAGCAGATGTTGATGCCGGTAGTGTTACGAATACAGCAATAGTAACAGGTGTTGATGTGTTAGGTAATGAAATTTCAGACATTTCGGATAATGGTAATTCTACTGAGGGTAATGATAATCCAACAATTATTTCATTAGAGCAAAAACCGGAGATAGCAATAATTAAAACGGCGGTATTTAATGATGATAATTCAGATGGGTTTGCACAAGTTGGAGAAACAATTACATACAGCTTTAAAGTTAGTAATATTGGTAATGTAGCATTGTTTGATGTAATAGTTGAAGATCCTTTGCCTGGTATAGTAGTCTCAGGATATCCAATATCTTTAGAAGCAGGTATGTTTGATGATGCATCATTTACAGCTACTTATAAAATTACACAAGAGGATATTAATTTAGGTAGTGTAGTAAATCAAGCATTTGTAACAGCAATTAGTTCAAAAGGAATTGTTGTAGGAGATTCGTCAGATGATCTAGATAATTTTGGAAATAATCCAACTGTTTTGGAAATTTCAGGATGTGTAATTGAAGTGTTTAATGCGGTATCGCCTAATGGTGATGGTAATAATGATGTATTCTATATTCGAGGTTTAGAATGTTACTCAGATAATAGAGTAGAAATTTATAACCGTTGGGGTAGTCTAGTATTTGAACGTGATCATTACAATAACACTGATCGATCATTTAGAGGAATATCCGAAGGTCGCTTTACAGTGAAGGAATCAGAAGAATTGCCTGATGGAGTTTACTTTTATATTTTAAAATATAAAGATGTAAAAGGTGATGCACATCAAAAAGCAGGTTATTTGTATATAAATAGAAGATAGATAATTATAATTATATGCCTAAGGAATTTACTTCCTTGGGTATATTAAAAGGAAATAGATGAAGAATAAAATAGTAACATTGGGTTTAATACTTTTAGTTGGATATAGTTATGCCCAACAAGACGCGCAATTTACACAGTATATGTATAATACAATTAGTGTTAATCCCGCTTATGCAGGTTCTAAATTAGGAACAAGTCTTTTTCTTTTGAACCGTTCGCAGTGGGTTGGTTTAGATGGGGCGCCAGTTACAACAAATGTTTCTGTACATGCACCAATAAATAGGAGTAATGTTGGTTTAGGCTTATCTATTATTAATGATAAAATTGGTCCTTCCGAAGAAAGCACAATAGCTATAGATTTTTCATATACGCTAAAAATGTCTGATACCTATAAATTAGCTTTTGGTTTAAAAACGAGTGGAAACATATTAAATATCGATTTTAATAAATTAAACAAATATGACCAAAATGACTATAGTTTTGAAACCAATGTAGAGAATAGATTTTCTCCAAATGTAGGTGTAGGTTTATATTTATATTCAGATAAAACGTACATCGGGTTATCAGCACCTAATTTGTTAGAAACGAATCATTTTGATGAATATGCAGATGTAGGCGCAAGTAGTTTTATTGCGCAAGAAAGAATTCATTATTATTTAATTGCAGGACATGTTTTTGATGTAAGTTCGAATGTAAAATTTAAACCTACTTTATTAGTAAAAACTGTTCAAGGAGCCCCTATGCAGTTTGATGTTTCGGGGAATTTTTTATTTAATGAAAAATTTACAGCTGGAATTGCCTACCGATGGGATGTTGCGGTAAGTGCTTTGGTTGGTTTTCAAGCGAGTGATTCATTTTTTATTGGGTATGGATATGATTTAGAAACAACTAGGTTGGCTACCTATAATTCTGGATCTCATGAGATATTTTTAAAGTATGATTTCTTTAATAGATTTGGAAAAGTAGTTTCTCCTCGGTTTTTCTAATCCTATTGTATAATAACTATTCATAAAAATAAAAACCTCACTATTCTATTAAATTAAGTACTATGAAAAATATAATAATTTTAATTTTTATAAGCATAACCAGTAGCTTCTTTGCACAGGGAAAATATGAATTAGCAGATACTTTTTTTGAGAAAATGAACTATTTAGAAGCTGCAAAAAAATATGAAGTAGCAATCAATAATGGCGATACATCAAAGGATCTTCTTCAAAATATTGGAAATGCATATTATTTTAATACGAATATGCAAGATGCTAATAAATGGTATGGTAAATTAATTAATGCGTATGAGAAAGAAATTGATTTGAATTATTTTTTTAGATATGCAAAATCATTTGAAGGTATTGGGAAATATAATGCAGCCAAAAAATGGATGAAAGTATTTGTTGAGCAAAGTGAAATTTCGGATGATAATTCTCAAAAAAACAATAGTTTAAAAAGTTTACTAGATAAGGAGCAGCAATTTACATTAAATAATGTAGCTATAAATACGGTGTTTTCAGATTTTGCTCCCATGTATTATAAAAATAAGTTGATTTACGCTTCTGCAATTGATTCATCGTACAATCAAACAAAAAATTATAAAATGAGTCAACCTCTTTTTCTGAATCTTTATGTGGGTGATATAAATTACAAAGATGCAGATGTAACTATGGTTGAAGATTTTTCAAAAGTGTTAAATTCTAAATATCATGAAGCTACATTAACCTTTTCTTCAGATTTTAAAAAAGTGTATTATACGCGTAATAGTTATAACGGTAATGGAGAAAACATTGGAGGCATAAACCGATTAAAGCTTTATAGTGCTACATTAATTGAAGGTGCTAATGGTAAAAAGGATTGGGGAAATATAAAAGAATTACCGTTCAATAGTGAAGCGTATTCAGTAGGTCATCCAGCTTTAAGTGTAGATGGTAAAAAGTTATATTTTGTTTCAGATATGCCTGGATCAATGGGTGAAACTGACATTTTTGTAGTTGATATTTTAAGTGATGATGTATATTCAAAACCTCGAAATTTAGGAACAAAAATTAATACTTCAAAAAGAGAAATGTTCCCTTTTGTAACTAAAAACAAACTATATTTTGCTTCAGATGGACATGATGGACTTGGCGGTTTAGATGTTTTTGAAAGCAATTATAGTACTAATTTTGAATCTCCAGTAAATTTAGGAGCACCTCTAAACAGCGTTTTAGACGATTTTGGCTACATTACTAATGAAGAAATGAATAATGGATTTGTATGCTCTAATAGAAATTCAGGAAAAGGTGATGATGATATCTATTTTTTTGAGAGAATTCCAACAGGTGCTTGTAAACAATTTGTTGAAGGGTATATTTCCAACAATTTAACTGGTGAAAGAATTCCAAATGCAACGGTTGGCTTATCTTTAAGCGAAGGAGATAAGTTGGAAGAAGTTCAAACCGATGTTAATGGGAATTATTCTTTTCAAAAAGAAATTGAGTGTAACACTAATTATACACTAAATGTTCAGAAAAAAGGATATAATATTGAGGAAAAACCATTTTTAACTTCTGGAAAAACTAAAAAAAATAGCATACCTATTGGCTTAGATCAATTAAATAAATTTATTGTAGAAGAAAACGGTTTATTAAAAATCAAAGTAGGAATTATTTATTTTGATCTCGATAAGTCTGATATTCGTAAAGATGCAGCACTTGAATTTGATAAAGTGGTGTTGTTGCTAAATGAGTTTCCGAACATGATTATAAATATTGCATCACATACTGATTCTAGAGCTCGAGATGATTATAATTTAGCTTTGTCAGATAAAAGAGCAAAAGCAACAAGAAATTATATTATTTCTAAAGGAATTAGTCCTGAAAGAATATCAGAAGCTAAAGGGTTTGGAGAGACTCAGTTAATTAATAATTGTAAAAATGGAGTGCCTTGTTCAGATTTTTCACATCAATTAAATAGAAGGTCGGAATTCATAATTTTAAAAATGTAATAATTTTAAACTAAAAAAAATCAGGGTTCAATTTTAAAATTGAACCCTGATTTTTTTTGTATATACGTTACTGAATAATGTTGAATTTGGGAGTGTTATTAAATTCTAAAAATTCTATCCCAACCAACCTTCTCTATCCAAACTTCTATATTGAATAGCTTCAGAAATATGGTTAGATGAAATAGTTTCAACACCTTCTAAATCGGCGATAGTTCTGGAAACTTTTAAAATTCTATCATAGGCACGAGCAGATAAATTTAAACGTTCCATAGCCGTTTTTAATAAATTTTTACTTTCGTCACTTAAAGCACAAAATTTCCGAATTTGTTTCACATTCATTTGCGCATTGTAATGTACACTTTCAATGGCTGAAAATCGTTCGGATTGTCGTTCTCGTGCTTTGGTAACACGTTCCCGAATTACACTGCTAGGTTCTGCCAATCGTTCTTCTGAAAGTTTTTCAAAAGGAACAGGATTCACTTCAATATGAATATCAATTCTATCTAATAATGGCCCTGAAATTTTACTTAAATACCGTTGCATTTCAGCAGGTGAGGAAGTTACTGGTGCATCCGGATCGTTAAAATAGCCACTCGGACTAGGGTTCATACTGGCTACCAACATAAAACTACTTGGGTATGTTACCGTAAATTTTGCTCTTGAAATAGTAACCTCTCTATCTTCCAATGGTTGACGCATGACTTCTAAAACCGATCGTTTAAATTCTGGTAATTCATCTAAAAACAACACACCATTATGTGATAAAGAAATTTCGCCAGGTTGTGGATATTGTCCACCGCCAACCAATGCCACGTCCGAAATGGTGTGGTGAGGTGATCTAAATGGTCGTTGACTCATAATTCCAATATCCTTTACTCTTCCAACTACGGAATG
Organism: Lutibacter sp.; assembly: GCA_018054895.1. Classification (GTDB taxonomy): domain Bacteria; phylum Bacteroidota; class Bacteroidia; order Flavobacteriales; family Flavobacteriaceae; genus Lutibacter. Next base: position 7,790 of record JAGPIQ010000053.1, read on the forward strand.
TATTTTTGTTGTTTCCAACGCTTCTCGTAAAGTCATTGGAGGTAAAATAGAAGGTAAACGCTTGCTTAACATTGTTTTACCACTTCCTGGAGGGCCTACTAAAATAATATTATGTCCACCTGCGGCTGCAATTTCCATAGAACGTTTCACGGATTCTTGGCCTTTAACATCAGCAAAATCGAATTCAGGATTGTCTAAATTTTTATAAAACTCTGTCCGAATGTCAATTATTGTGGGTTCTAACGGTTCGTTTTTGTCGAAGAAATTAATAACTTCTGTAATATTTTCAATACCATATACTTCTAATCCACTTACAATGGCAGCTTCTTTCGCATTTTGCTTTGGTAGAATGAATCCTTTAAAACCTTCTTCTAAGGCTTTTATAGCAATTGGGAGCGCTCCTTTTATAGGTTGTAAACTTCCATCTAAAGAAAGTTCGCCCATAATAATATACTCGCTTATTTTTTCAGATTTAATTTGGTTGGATGCAGCTAAAATACCGATGGCTAAGGTTAAATCGTATGCCGATCCTTCCTTGCGTAGATCTGCAGGAGCCATATTTATTGTAATTTTTTTGCCTGGTAATTTGTAACCGTTATTGTTCAGTGCGGCAGAAATTCGGTAACTACTTTCTTTAATAGCATTGTCGGGTAGTCCAACTAAGTGATAACCAATACCTTTGTCAATGTTTACTTCAACAATAATAGTCGTGGCTTCAATGCCGAATACGGCACTTCCAAATATTTTAACAAGCATAGCAATTTGTTTGAATAACAAATATAACTAAAAAAGTATTGAAAGTGAAGATCAAAAAAATGTTAATTAGGAATAACTTAATTTGATGTTTTCAAAAAAAACATTAAAAAAACCGCTTCAATTTTGAAGCGGTTCTAGTTTAAAACTTTAAAAATAATTTTTTGGTAGATTCTCGTTCCACCAATTTTGTTTTAATAATGTCAATTTTAATATTATCAAACGGTATTTTTTCTTCAATTTTATCAATTAATCGCAATGCGGCAATTTCACCAGTAGTATGTGCAAAACGATTGATGCTTGTTAATGGTGGTGTGCTATAACGGGATATCATTCCATTTGTAAAACCAATAATAGAAGCTTCCTCAGGAATTTTTACATTGCGAGCAGCCAAAGCTTGAATGGTAATTGCACCTGAAATTTCATCAACTGTAAAAAAACCATCAACCTTATTAGTGTCTAACATTTTAATAATGTTTTCTTTTAAGTTGGTTTCATCATGTTGAAGAATAATTAGATTGTCATTTACAGGAATATCATATTTTGTTAATGCTTTTTTATAACCTTTCAGACTGAATTTACTAACATTTAAACCTTCTGAAACAGAAATTAAAGCAATATTTTTACAGCCAGATTTCATTAAAAAACGAGTGGCTTTGTAGGCACTTTTTACAGAATCTGTTACCACTTTATCGCAATTTACGGCTGCATGAACTCTATCATATAATACAATAGGAGTTCCGTCTTCTAAAATATCATGAAAATGTTCAAAATTTTCAAGTTGTAATGTTTCTTCGGACATGCAAGCAATAAAACCATCAATAGTTCCATTGGAAAGCATTTCCATAGTGTCAACTTCTTTTTTGAAGGATTCATTGGTAATACAGGTAACAATATTATATCCTTTTTCTGTAGCAACTTTTTCAATTCCTCTTAAAGCACGAGCAAAATAATACGTTAAAATATTCGGTATGATAATACCAATAGTTTTCGTTTTTTTGTTTTGAAGGCTTAAGGCTAGGGTATTCGGTTTGTATTTATGCAATTTTGCATATTCCTGAATTTTCTTTTTAGTTTCGTCACTAATTTCATAGCTATCATTTAAAGCTTTTGAAACTGTTGAAATTGACACATGCAATGCGAGTGCAATTTGTTTTATGGTTATTCTTTTACTCATTTTTTAGGTAAAAAAGTTAATTTAGTTGATGTTGCAATAATCTCCTCTTTATTCATTTTCATTTTTCGAAATCCATCATTATTACAGGGTGTTACTTAGTCTTTATAATGTTTTGTATGCATAATTCTACGTTGTCCTATTGGCAATATACTACTATTTTCAATATCCGAAAAATCTATAATTCTTCTTGTAAATGGTTCTCCAGTTACTAAATAATATCTAATTTCGTTATAATTAAATAGCCTATTATCAGTTATTTTTGAAGTAGCATTGATTGAAAATATCCCTACGGTAAAGTCTTTTTTTAAATACGAAACCGTTATTAACGCATGAGGGTGCTCTAAGGTAAGAACTTTTCCCCAATTCCAATCAATCATTTGATTATCTAATTTATTTTCTAAACTTGAGAAGTTTTCTTTAATACCTAATTTAATAAAAAACATATCTGTTTGAAGTACTTCTTTGCCAAATATTTCAGCGAACCTAGCTGGAGTAATACCTTTAAGTAACTCCATTTGCCAGAAATAACCTAATGAGGTATAAGTATACACTTTATTATTAGCATACATATGTGGAATCTTAAATTCATCAAAATAAATAGCTGTGTTATTTTGAAGATCCCATAATTGAATTTCACCTGTATAGGCTGGCTTTGAATAAGAAATAGATGCATATGCTCTTGCTGAAATCAATACGGCAAGAATTAGTAGAATAAACGCAGTTTTTTTCAGAATTCGCATTTAAAACAGACATATTTGGTTGTATCAAATGTACTATTTTAAAATGGTAAAAAAAACAGAGAGTAGTAACTTAGCGTAATTAATATTTTAAAAAGATAATTAGTTGACGTTACTGAAAATAGGCTAAAAGATTGTGAAAGATTTTATAAATATCTCTCTTTTATAATTTTTAAATGATGTAATTGGTGCCCTGGAATAATAAAACAAAGCGCACGAACAGTAATATCTGCATCGTTGGCAATTCCTGAAAGTGTAAACATTTCTTCCGTAAAACTTTTAAATAAAGCTATTGATGAAAGCCGAACAAGTTTTAATTCATTTAATAAATCAACTAAATTACGATCATTTCCATTCGAGTGGTCAACATACCAACTTTCATCATAACCAGGTAATTCTGTAGCGTCATTTCTAGAGAAACGCAATGCGCGGTAACACATAATACGTTCGGTGTCAATTAAATGCTGTAGAATATCTTTAATTGTCCATTTATCGTCTTCATATTGATAGTTTAATGCTTCTTCAGATAAATTATCTACGGTTTTAAGTAACTCGTATAATGAACTTTCTAATACATCAAACAGGTTAACAATTCCAACTGCTTCAATATAAATTTTATAAAATGGGGCATATTCGTTTTCGTTAACCTGTATTGCTGTCATAATTTTTAAGCGGAATTTCTACTTGCGTTAATATTTCCAAATAAAGAGCGTGTTACCATTTTTTCATAAATTTTAAGTAACTCAGGATCTATATTTTCTTGTTTTTCTAACTCTTGAATTTTTATTAAACCGTATTGTTGAATGGTTAATAAAGGCAATACAATATTCTCTCTTATTTGAATAGAAGCTTTACCTACTTGGTTGCTTTGCATTAATTGAGAGTACCCGGTTAATTTTAAAATCAAGCGTTTTGTTGTTACGTATTCATCAAAAATAATTTTCCAGAATGCACCAAACTCAGGATCTTTTTCCATGTATTCTGTCAATTCAAAAAACGATTTTGATAAGGACATCATACTGTTTCCAATTAATGCTTTAAAAAATTCAGAACTATTGTAAAATTCAATTACTTTATCAAATTCGCCATTGTCTTCGTATTTTTTCAATGCTGTTCCAACACCATAAAACCCTGGTACGTTTTGTTTTAATTGACTCCAAGATCCTACAAAAGGAATGGCTCTTAAATCAGCAAAATTTAACTCTTTACCGTTTGATCTTTTTGAAGGTCGACTTCCAATATTTGTTTTAGCATAATATTTTAACGTACTCATTCTTTCCAAATATGGTAAAAATTGAGGGTGGTTTTTAAAATCGGTATATGCTTCAAAACTTGTTGTTGCAATGTCGTCCATTGTAGCAACTTCTTCAGCAGACATTAAATTGCTGTTTTTATGAAATATTTCATTGGAAATACCAGCACTTAACAATTGTTCAATATTGTATTGAGCAGAATCTTTAGTTCCAAAATTAGAACTAATTGTTTGCCCTTGAACAGTTAATTGAATTTCTTCATTTTCAATAGTTGGTCCTAAAGAAGCATAAAACTGGTGTGTTTTTCCACCACCACGTGCAGGAGGTCCACCACGTCCATCAAAGAAAATAACTTTAATGCCGAATTCTCTAGAAATACTTGTTAACTCTTGTTTTGCCTTGTAAATAGCCCAGTTTGCCATTAAATAACCACCGTCTTTTGTTCCGTCAGAAAAACCAAGCATAATAGTTTGTTTGTTCCCTCTTTCAGTTAAATGCTTCATGTACTCCGGATTTGTGTACAATTGGCGCATAACTCCCTTGGCATTTGTAAGGTCATTAATGGTTTCAAACAACGGAATAATATCTGCCGTTATTTGGTGGTCAAAGCCACACAAATTAAACATTGCAAACGTTTCCATTACGTTGGAAGCCATTTGGTTATTGCTAATAATGTATCTGTTGGCACCGCGCTCACCATTGTTTTCTTGAATGGTTTTTATGGCATAAATAGAACCTAAGGTTTTGTTTACCATATCATCTTCAAAAGTCGAAATATCAACAGTTCCTTTTACTTTTCCTAAAATAACAAGTTGTTCTTCTTCAGATAGTTCTAAGTAGTTTTTAGGGAAATTAGTATCACCACTTTCCACTAATTTAGTTACTATTTGTGAAAATACATCATGGTGTACACGACTGTCTTGACGAACATCTAACGTAGCAAAATGGTACCCAAATAAACGTACTTTGTTTATTAAATCGTTAATTTCTTCAACATATAAAGATTCGTGGTCGCTTATTAAAGTTGTTTTTATATCTTCTAATCTACCTTGAAATTCTTCAATAGGTATCATAGTCTCTAATTCAGTATTTACACTATTATCAAATAATAGTTTTTCCAATTCAGCAATCTGGTGCTCAATACCTTTAAAAGTTAAACGTTTTTTTAAAGTTCGAACGTCTTTATAATAATTTTTAAAGATCATTTGTTTTAAACGTTTTGCAACATTTAAGGTGATTTCTGTAGTTACAAACGGATTTCCATCTCGATCTCCTCCTGGCCAAAATCCTAAATTAATAATATCATTATCAATTTTTTCTCCGTTAAAAATATTATTTTGAATGTAGTTGTAAGTGTCAGATAATGAATGGTATAGAACGTTTTCTAAATACCAAATTAAACTTACAGCCTCATCAAAAGGTGTTGGTTTTTCATGCTTAAAGAAAGGCGTTTTACCCAACTGAGCCATTAATTTGTTAATTAAAAGCAAGTCATTTTTTTGAATAGCTTTTGATAAATCCGTAATAATTCCTAAAACTGCTCCAGGGTAAAATTGTGTTGGATGTGCAGTTAAAACAATTCTTACTTTAAAATCTTCTAAATGCTTTCTTAGCGCTTCTTTTTTATTGTCTTGCGCCGCAGCTTCTTTGGTGTTACGCATAGTACCCATTCCATCCATGTTGTTTACATTAGGAAAGGCAGCATCTTCAATGGCGTCAAACAAAACTACTTGACGTTCTATATATTGAATAAAACGAAATAATAGACTTATTTTATCTTCTTCAGAAGGGTTTTGTTGATACGCTTCAAAAAATTCATTTACTATTTCAATTGGATTTTTTTTGTTTTGAAAACCATTTTTACAAATATCGTGAAATAGGGGTAATAAAACTCCTGTTTTAGAAATGGTATCGAACGGCAACGTCATAAAAATACTATTGTAAATTTGATACTTTGCAAGTACGTTTTCATTAAAACGCTGAATTTTTGGTGGCTTATGCATATAATGTATTTTATTTTTTTTTGAAAATTACAAAAGCTGAAACTAAATATAGGTATAATTACATAAATTTAACGAAATCGATTTTTTTGTAATTTTTAAATTCTAATTATTTTCTTTGTTTGTTTTTTAAGGTGAATGAACTTCTAAATAAAAGTTAACCCAGTATAAATTTTAAAATGCTGCAAGTTTTTTTAGTGATTTTAAATCGGTTATCCAAACGTTTTCCAACAACCCAAATAATGGCATCACCTGAACATAAAATCCAACTATCTTCTTTGTCATTTATTGAGAATTTCTCATCTTTAAAATACTTGCTTAATTTCTTTTTTCCATTCAACCCAATTGGGTAAAAGAAATCTCCTTTTTGCCATTTTCTTATGGTTAATGGGAATTGAACAGTATCTAAATCTATTGAAATTGTTTTGTTATTGTCGAAAATAATTTCGTTAAACGCATCATTTTCATTATTTACGCCATTAATTGGAAGTGTTAATTTTTCAATTTTTAAATGAAAAGGAACTGTAATTTCTTCAGTAGTAGTTGATAGTTGGTATTCAATATCATTTGTAGCTTCCTTTATCTCCGTTAAAACCAGCACATCTCGATTTTTAAGTAATTGATGTGTTTTGCTAACAACAAATTTTCCTGTTTGGGCTGTTAATAAATCTTCAACATCATTCCATTCTGTAAATCCAAATGGATGTAACAATTCATATAAATAAATTTTAGGATTGCTTAAGTTGCTCAAAAATTCAATGTTGTAGTGAATTTCATTTTTAACTTTAACAGTCGCCTTTTTTTCAATAGAAGCAACGGCATCCTTTATAATTTGTTGACTTCCTTTTAAGTTTTCTAAGGTGTTATGAAATGTTTCTAATAAATTAGGGTTCAATTCTTTTAGAACAGGCACAATTTTATGTCTTACTTTATTCCTGAAATATTTTATAGATGAATTGGTGTTGTCTTCACGCCACTCTAATTTCTTTTTTGTTGCATACACTAAAACTTCTTGGCGATGAAATGGTAACATTGGACGAATAATTTTTCCGTTAATTTCTGGGATTCCAGTTAAGCCATCCAAGCCAGTTCCGCGCGTAAAATTAATTAAAAATGTTTCGATAACATCGTCCTTTTGATGTGCTGTAATGATGTAATCGAGATCGTGTTCTTTCACCAGTTTTTCAAACCAATTGTAACGCAATTCTCGCGCTGCCATTTGTGTTGAAAGTCCGTTGCTGGAAGCGTATTCTTCTGTATCGAACTTAATTGTATAGGTTGGCACTTCTAATTTTTCGCCTAGTTCAATCACAAACTCTTCATCCTTATTACTTTCTTTACCACGTAATGAAAAATTGCAATGCGCTAAGGAAATTGTAAATTTTAATTTTTTTAATAACTGAGTTAAAACTACACTATCTATACCGCCAGAAATGGCAACGAGTAATTTTTTATCGGTTAAAAATGGGAGATTGTTGTTAATGTGTTCTCGTAATTCCGATTTCATTTTTTTAACAATTAATTTGAAACGTTGTAAATATCAGGTTAAATTAATTAAAAATTATACATAGTTTTCAGGTAATTTTTCAATCATTTTAATACTACTTTGAGAAACTTTGTGTTTCTAAGTGAAACTCTGTGCGATAACTATAGCGCAAAGGAACATAAAGTAGTACTCAAAAAGGTTTTATAATTTTTTTTTAATGTGTTTAGCCTGTGTAAATATACTTATTTCAGGTTTAATAATACGTGTTTCATTGCTTTTGCTTTTAACAAACATTCTTCATATTCTTTTTCAGGGATTGAAAGGGCTGTTATAGCTCCTCCAACCGAATAGGAAACGTATTTTTTTTCGGCATTGTATAAAATACTTCGTATAATTACGTTAAAATCAAAATCGCCATTTGGACTGAAATAGCCCACAGAACCTGAATATAAACCACGTTTGGTTTCCTCTAATTCTTCAATAATTTTTAACGCTGAAATTTTTGGAGCGCCTGTCATACTTCCCATAGGAAATGTATCTTTTATAATATCAACAGGATGAATAGTTGATTTAACCGTACAAGAAATGGTGGAAATTAATTGATGCACCTGCTCAAAAGTATACACTTTGCATAATTCATCTACTTTTACGGTTCCTTTTTCTGCTGAATGTGATAAATCATTGCGAACTAAATCTACAATCATAATGTTTTCAGCACGTTCTTTTGGGTTTTTTTCTAAAGCTGCAATCAACTTTAAATCTTCTTCCAAATTTTCAGCTCTTTTTTCAGTGCCTTTTATAGGTTGTGAAATAAGCTGATTTCCCGTTTTTTTGAGGTATCGTTCAGGTGAAGCAGATAATAAATACTTGTCTTCTTTTTTGAAAAAAGTGGCAAAAGGTGGTTTTGAAATATCATTTAAATGGTGGTAAATTTCAAGTGGATTAATTGTTGAATTTTCACTGTAAAATTCTTGACAAAAAGTAGCTTCATAAATATCGCCTCTATGAATATGTTGTAAAAGCTGATTTATTTTTTTGTAATACTCGTCTTTATGAATCCGTAATTTAATTTTGATGGAGTTGTTTGTTGGTTGTTGGGTTTTGGTTGTTGGTTGGCTTTTAATTTCATATAAATCAGCTTCAATTTCATTTTTAAAATCATTTAAATACTTCACTTCAACCGTAGTCCCTTTGATAAAAAATAGTTTTTTTGGTTGAAAAAAGTACAAATCGGAAAAATGTAAACCATCAGAATTAGTGGACGCTAATTTTTCGATATCATTTTTTAAGTCATAGCCTAAATAGCCAAAAATATAATCGTTGGTTTTTGTTTGAAATTTTTTAAGTTGAGAAAAAGCATTTAAATAGCTGGTTTCTATTTCAGAAAAAGCATCAACCGCTAAAACAGCGTCGAAATTGCTGTATTTTTGTTGGTAATTATTGCTGTCTAACCAAATAGCAACATTAAACTGTTGCGCCCATTGCAATAGTTGTTTTTTAAAAGTTGAAATATCTTCAACTTGAATAATATGACCAGTTCGTTGCATTGGGGCAAAAATAGAAAAGTCCCTTCAATTTGAAAGGACTTTTTTTGTATATTATTTTTAGGCTAAAAGCCAATAGCTAAAAGCTTTTAGCTATGAATCGCTCTATCATTCACATCTAAACAAGCTTCTTTAAAAGCTTCTGTAAATGTTGGATGTGCGTGTGATGAACGTGCAATAT
>JAGPIQ010000054.1 GCA_018054895.1 Lutibacter sp.
TTTTTGTGAAATGTTCCAATACTTCAGCAACAGTTCCGCGGATAGTTTCTTCGTATAATTTTGTTAATTCACGAGAAACCGAAATTGCACGATCTGCACCAAAATATTCAACAAAATTGGTGAGTGTTTTTACTAATTTATGAGGCGATTCATAAAAAATAATAGTTCGAGTTTCTTCAGCTAAAAAAAATAAACGTGTTTGACGCCCTTTTTTCACGGGTAAAAAACCTTCAAAAACAAATTTATCATTCGGTAAACCGCTATTTACCAATGCAGGTACAAAGGCCGTTGCGCCAGGTAAACATTCAATTTCAACACCGTTTTCCAAACAAGCACGTGTTAATAAAAATCCAGGATCGGAAATGGCTGGAGTTCCAGCATCAGAAATTAAAGCAACTGCATCTCCGTTTTTTATACGTTGCACAATATTTGCGACCGTTTTATGCTCATTATGCATGTGGTGGCTGTGCATATGTGTTGAAATTTCGAAGTGTTTCAACAGTTTTCCGCTTGTACGGGTATCTTCGGCTAAAATTAAATCGACTTCTTTTAAAACCCGAACGGCTCTAAAAGTCATATCTTCTAAATTTCCAATGGGTGTTGGTACTAAGTATAATTTTGCTTCCAATGTATTTACATGTTTTTCAGAGCAACAAAGTTACTGAGGTTTTTAAAGATAGCAATTTATTTGTATCATAAAAAAGAGATGCTTTTATAAAAAACATCTCTTTTAAACATCAATATAAAAAAACCAAACTTAATTCCATTTAAAATCACCCTTTTCAATAGACCAATTGTTTCCGAAAAAACCGGCACATTTTACGGCTTTATCGCCATTTAATAGTACGGTATCATCAAATAATAGTACGTCAGGAAACGTGGTTCCGTTTACTAAATAATGATTGGCATATGCAGCTTTCATACCATTTGCGCCAGTTGCAGTAACTACGCCAATACTGGCAATGTTGCTATTGCTTTTTGGAACCGTAAAATACATGCCCCATTGGTTGCCTGTTAGCTTTTTAGTTCCAATAGTTACAATTCCATTTTCCACTTGAATTGGACTGTTTTTTAGGAGTTTATTCCACGCAGCATTATTGTTTTTGTTTCCGTAAATAATTACGTTTCTATCTACATATTTTTTAGGATTGAAATCGGTATCTTTTATAACTTCAATGGTACCATTCGCCTTGTACCAAAAGGTTTCAGCATCAAATGTTGCTTTGTTAAAATACCATTCGTTTTCAATAGTTGACCCTTTAGTTGCATATACAAAAACAACATTATTTCTAAAAGCATCTTTAAAACCACCATTTCTATGTGGGCCTTTTTCTTGAAGTGAAGGAGTTTTTGAAACAGTCCATTCTCCATTTATTGCTTTTAAATAGGCTTTTGATTTTGTTGTAACATCAATTTCTTTTCCATCAATAAAAAGAGTGGTAATAGTATCATTTAATTTGGTATAATCAATTTCTAATAAGGCAACATTATCAGTAGTTATTTTGAATGAATCTTCTTTTGAAAATTTGAATGAACTTACCTCAAAAGGCTTTTGTTGCTGATGAATTGTTATAAAATTAGAGGTTGCAGAAACTCCTGGAGAGCCTGTATAAAATTCTAAATTTTTAATGTCATTAGGATTTCTAAGAGTCCGTTCTTTAAAGAAATTAAATATTTTATACCAATCTAAACTATGGTTTCCATACCAATGTGTTCCATCGGGATATTCATAATACGTAAAATCAGTATGAAATGTTCCCAAACGCTTGCGCATATCACGTGCAATATAGGTTGGTACTACATTATCTTTTTCACCATGTAAAACATACACGCCAAAATGCAAATAATTACGTATTAATTTTAAAGTTCGGCTTGGATTACCAGCTCTTTGCATTAGTTTTTCAACTTCTGTAGGTATGTAAGGGGTGTTTATTCTATTAACAATTTCAGGAATCATTCCTAGCTTTGTTAATTCGTCTTGTGGCAATTTTAAGGTTTCTTTTAAGAAGCTATCACGGTACAATAACAAATCTGGGTACCCAGCACAAGGAGCAATAGACGCAAATTTATCGGGATATGTAGCACCTAAATACCAAGTTCCGTGTCCGCCCATTGAATGCCCTGTTAAATAAATTTTTGATGGATTTGGATGAAATATACTTTTAGCATCTTCTAAAACTTCTAAGGCATCTAAACGCCCCCAATCTTCCCATGCAAAACCAAATGGTCTTCGGTTGGTGGGTGCAACCACATTTCCCCAATCTTTTTTCTCGTAAGCATTTGCCTGGTTTACGGCTTCAACAGAAGCGCCATGAACTGAAAGAAATAGCGCTTGTGTTTCTGAATTTTTATCGGTAGATGGAGCAACACTATAATATTGCACGCTCCCATCAATAGTACTTATAAATGTTTTTTTATGATGTTGGTATTTTGTTTTAACTTCCAATTTAATCAGTTGATTTGAAACAAGTTGATTTTTGTTATTTTTAAGTTTCAACTGTAAATCTACCGTTCCTAAAGCTGTTTCTTTTGAAACTGAAGCAATTGAAAAAGGGATTTTAAGTACGCTCATTGGTGGAATTGCAAGTACTTTTGATTCTTTGGAAACTCCTAATAATTCTGAAGTTATGACATAATTTTCCACCCAATTATTGGAGGCGTTTATAACTCTAATTGCGCCTTTATAATCTTTTGATTCTTCTACCAAAATATCTGGCATTGTTACATCTCTTGTTGTAAATTGGATTGGATTTTGAGGTTCAATCAAACGTGCTCTAATGCGTGGAAATCGTCCAACTTTTAACACAAAAACATTAGTTCCTTTTTTTAATTTTAGAGGAATTAAATTCCAACCAAAATCGTAATGATCACCTTCGCGAGGTAAGCCATTGATAATTAACATAGTATGCCCAGAAGCTTCAAAAAGCACTGTTTTTTCTGTACTGGATTTGTATGTTAAATACACATAACTAGATTTTAAATCGTCGCTATTAAATGTATTAGTTTCATCGGTTGAAATGGCCTTCCATTTTAATTCATTTCCTAAATAGTCAATATCAAAAATTTCATTTTCTGATACTTCTAAGGAAGGATTCATTAAAAATTTATTAAAAACAGGTTCTTCAGGAAAGGATGAAGAATTGAAAGAAAAATCTTGAATTTTTAAGGATAATCCGTTTTTAAAAACGTGTAATAATTTACCCTCACTAATTTCTTCTACTTTTTCTTTTCCAAAATATTCAACAATATTTCCAGTGCGTTGTTGTGCTAATGAAATTATTGATATGAAAATAATTATAAATAAGCTTACCGTTTTTTTAACTTTTAAATGAATCATTTTTACCATGTATAATTTATATGATATAAATATGGTACAAATAAAAATAGTGTTAAATAAAATTAGACAAATAACACGTTAACTTCGTTAAAAAGAGTTTTTTAAAAGAATTTAGAAACTGATAACTACCTAATCTTTATACATTTTATCGATCAATTCCTTATATTTTTGTTGAATTACCTTGCGTTTTAGTTTTAAAGTGGCGGTAATTTCACCAGCTTCAATGCTAAATTCTTTCGATAAAAGGGTGATTTTTTTTATTTTTTCAAATACAGAAAATTCTTTTTGTAATTCTTCTATACGCTTATCAAACATTTCTTTTATTTGATTATGATTGACTAATTCCTCCACATCTTTAAAGTTAATTTTATGCTCTAAGGCATACTTTTTTAAATTTTCAAAACTTGGAACAGCTAGTGCGGTAACGTATTTTTGTTGATCCCCAATTACAGCAATTTGTTCAATAAAAGCATCATTTATTAAGGCTAATTCTAATTTTTGAGGCGCAATATATTTTCCTCCAGAAGTTTTCATTAAGTCTTTAATACGATCCGTAATTATTAAGTTTCCATTTTCATCCATCATTCCAGCATCACCTGTTTTAAACCAACCATTTTCAAAAACTTCAGCAGTTTCTGTTGGTTTTTTATAGTAACCTTTCATTACACCAGGGCCTTTTACTAAAATTTCATCATTTTCACCAATTTTAATTTCCGTTCCGTGAATTGGTTTTCCTGCGGAATTAAATTCGAAATGTTGATCGCCAAATAATGAAACGGTAGCAGTTGTTTCGGTTAAACCATATCCACACTTTATATTTAAACCAAATGAATGGAAAAATGAAACCATATCTGCCGCTAAAGGAGCACCACCACAAGGCATAAATTTTATGCGTCCACCAAACACATCTCTTAATTTACTCAATACTAATTTATCGGCAATTATGTATTTTATTTTTAAGTCTAATGGTATTTTTTTATCAAGTCGTTTATGTTTGTTATAATAGTTATTTCCAATTCCTAGCGCCCAACTTGCTAATTTCATTTTGGTAGGGGAAGCTTCTTTACGTTTGTCTTGAATAGCAGAGAAAATTTTCTCAAAAATTCGAGGAACTGTGCACATTACTGTTGGTTTTACTTCTTTTAAAACTTCTGCAATTAATTTTGGATTTTGGTTAAAGTAAACCTCAATACCCATGTGTAAGCAGAAAAATACCCAACTACGTTCGTAAATATGACTTAAAGGTAAAAAACTTAATGAAGTATCACTATCCGAAACTTCCAGTTCATAATCATGCGCTTCTAAAGATTGCATAAAGTTGGTATGGTCTAGCATAACACCTTTTGGTTCGCCTGTAGTTCCTGAAGTGTAAATAATACTGGCTAAATCAGTTTCTTCGGCTTCATAATATCTTTTTTGAAGTTCGATTTCAATAGAATTTGGAAACTCAAACTCAATAAAACTGGATAAGTAAACGGAGTTTTCTGTATTTTGAAGTGTAACTTCATTAGATAAAGCTACAATTAATTTTAAATAGGTATTGGTGCTTAAAATTTCCAGCGCTTTGTTGTATTGTTCCTGACTCCCAACAAATAATACACTAATTTCAGCATCATTTATAATGTATTCAACTTCGTTTTTTGAGTTTGTAGCGTACATTGGAACCGTAACTGCTCTAATACTCATAATAGCAATATCAGCAATCATCCATTCTGGTGAATTTTCAGAAAAAATTGCTACATTTTGTTTCGCCTCAATGCCAAAATTTAATAAAGCTTTGGAAAGTTTCTGTGTTTTTATTCCGAAATCATTCCATGAAATTCCTACCCAAGAATCTAGTTTGTCATCTTTATAATAAATGGCGTTTTTATCTTGATACTGAGCAACTCTGTCTCTTATTTCTTTGCCAATATGTGTTGTTGTCATTTATAATTTATTTTAGATTCTTGTAATGCAAAGTTACAAAGATTTTTGAAGAATTTGCGTTAAGGATGGAGGGAGTTGTTTGAGCTCTTTTTTTGTTTAATAAAACAAAAAAAAGCGAGTCCCGACAGCCTGACAGTTGCTTTTGCAACTGGAACGCCCAAAAATTACAACATATTTTACAAATATAGTTGCTAAATCACTAAATTTGCACTGTCTTTTTTAAAAAAATTAAAATGTATAGAACACATTCAAACGGAGAATTACGAATAGAAAATGTTGGTCAGGAAGTTACGTTGGCCGGATGGGTACAAAAATCACGCGATAAAGGATTTATGATTTGGGTAGATTTACGTGACCGTTATGGTATTACGCAATTGATTTTTGATGCCGATCGTACTTCAAAAGAAATGGTGGAGCAAGCGAAAACATTGGGTCGCGAGTTTGTAATTCAGGTGAAAGGTGAAGTTATTGAGCGTGTTTCTAAAAACAGTAATATTCCAACTGGGGATATTGAAATTTTAGTAAAAGAGTTAACAATTTTAAATAAATCGTTAGTTCCTCCTTTTACTATTGAAGATGAAACGGATGGTGGTGATGAGCTAAGAATGAAATATCGTTATTTAGATATTCGAAGAAATCCGGTAAAAAATAACTTGATTTTTAGAAGTAAAGTTGCTATTGAAACGCGTAAATATTTATCAGACGAAGGTTTTATTGAAGTCGAAACACCTGTTTTAATTAAGTCTACGCCTGAAGGTGCACGTGATTTTGTGGTGCCAAGTCGTATGAATGAAGGACAGTTTTACGCCTTGCCACAATCGCCTCAAACGTTTAAACAATTGTTGATGGTGGGTGGTTTAGATAAGTATTTTCAAATTGTAAAATGCTTTAGAGATGAGGATTTACGTGCTGACAGACAACCAGAATTTACACAAATAGATTGTGAAATGGCGTTTGTGGAGCAAGAAGATATTTTAAATGTTTTTGAAGGCTTAACACGTTATTTATTGAAAGAAATAAAAGGTGTTGAGGTTGCTGAATTTCCAAGAATTACCTACGATTATGCAATGAAAACCTACGGAAATGACAAACCAGACATTCGTTTTGGAATGGAATTTGGTGAGTTGAATGAGGTAGCACAACATAAAGATTTTGGTGTTTTTAACAATGCTGAATTAGTGGTTGGGATTGCAGTTCCTGGTGGAAATGTATATACAAGAAAAGAAATTGACCAATTAATTGAGTGGGTAAAACGTCCACAAGTGGGCGCTTTAGGTATGGTTTATGTGCGTTGCAATGAAGATGGAACGTACAAATCATCCGTTGATAAATTTTATAACGAAGAAGATTTAGCTGCTTGGGCTGAAAAAACAGGAGCAAAAGCAGGCGATTTAATTTGTGTGCTTTCAGGAAATGCGCATAAAGTACGTACGCAATTAAGTGCGTTGCGTATGGAATTAGCTACGCGTTTAGGCTTGCGTAAACCAGAAGAGTTTGCACCGCTTTGGGTATTGGATTTCCCATTATTAGAATGGGATGAAGAAACGGAACGGTACCATGCAATGCACCACCCATTTACATCGCCAAAACCAGAAGATATGCACTTATTGGATACAGATCCTGGAAAAGTAAGAGCAAATGCCTATGATATGGTATTGAACGGAAATGAAATTGGTGGAGGTTCAATCCGTATTTATGATAAAAAAACACAAGCGAGAATGTTTGATTTGTTAGGGTTTACTCCTGAACAAGCAACGGAACAATTCGGATTTTTAATGAACGCTTTTGAATACGGAGCACCGCCACACGGAGGTTTGGCTTTCGGGTTGGATCGATTAGTGGCTATTTTAGGAGGACAAGAAACCATTCGTGATTTTATTGCATTCCCTAAAAATAATAGCGGTCGTGATGTAATGATTGACGCCCCATCAAAAATTGATGATGCGCAACTAAAAGAGCTTTGCTTAAAATTAGATTTATAATGATGAAACATATTTATGGGAACTAATTTCCATAGAAAAATATCGGAAATTTACGGGTCAATTGATATATTTAAATTCAAAAAATTTATTTATAAATTGACCTTTTTACTCACTGTAATAGGGTTATTCGTTTTAATTTTTGATTTTGGTTACAATCAAAAGTTAGATCTTCAACTTAAAATAAACGCATTCTATTTTGTAGTATTGTGGATGGGAATTGTAACAACCTTTCTACGCTATTGGATGCAGCGAAAAGCGTTAAAAGCAAAAGTTATTAGTTTTGATTTTATTTCAATTCTAATTACAATTTATGTTATTTCTATTCACTTTTTTTCCGCAGAAGCGCATCGGCATTTATCATTTTTATACAATGATAATTGGGTTAAAATTACCATATTACTAACGTTTATTCGGGAGTTTTCCGAACAAAATATCAATTATAAACGCACCTTATTTAATCCGGCGCAACTTTTTATCATCAGTTTTTTAGGAATTATTTTAATTGGTTCCCTATTGTTGATGTTGCCCAATGCTACGCATAGTGGAATTTCTTTTTTAGATGCTTTATTCACCTCCACAAGTGCTGTGTGTGTTACAGGTTTAATAGTTGTTGATACGAGTAGTTATTTTACGCATTTGGGACAAGGAATTATACTAATTCTTATTCAAACGGGAGGAGTAGGAATTCTTACGTTCGCCAGTTATTTTAGCTATTTTTTTAAAGGGGTTTCTTCTTATGAAAATCAGTTGGTGTTAAGTGATATGACGAATTCAGACAAATTAGGAGAAGTTTTTAATGCCTTAAAACGAATTTTAGTCATTACTTTTTCTATTGAATTTTTTGGAGCACTATTTATTTATTTTAGTTTGGATAATGGATTGTTACCTACTTTTATAGAACGTGTATTTTTTGCAACTTTTCATTCCATTTCTGCATTTTGTAATGCTGGATTTTCTACGTTACCAAATGGTTTGTATGAATTAGGATTTCGATATAATTATGGACTTCAAGGTGTAATAATAGCCTTGTTAATGCTAGGTGGTTTAGGGTTTCCTATATTGGCTAACTTAATGAAATACTCTAAATATTATGTAACACGCAAAGTATTAGGGCTTAAAAAATGGCAAAAACAATACAAACCTTGGATGCTAAGTTTAAACAGTAGAATAACTTTAATTACAACTTTTTCTTTGTTTGCTATTGGAACTTTATTGTTTTATATAAGTGAATATGATAATGTATTAAAAGAACACCACGGAATAGGAAAATTTGTAACAGCATTGTTTGGTTCTGCAACTCCCAGAACTGCGGGTTTTAATACGGTAGATATGAGTGCTTTAAACTTATCTACCGTAATGATAACGTTTTTATTAATGTGGATTGGAGCTTCGCCAGCTTCCACAGGAGGTGGTATTAAAACAAGTACTTTTGCCATTGCAACCTTAAATTTTATAAGCTTAGCGAAAGGAAAATCGAGAATAGAAATATTTAGACGTGAAATTTCAGATATTTCGGTAAGAAGAGCCTTTGCAACCATCTCATTGTCATTAGTAGTAATTGGAAGTGGAATTATAGCAATAACGTATTTTGATCCGGAAAAGCATCTAATTGATGTGGCATTCGAGTGCTTTTCGGCATATAGTACCGTTGGGTTAAGTTTAGGAATTACAGCAAGTTTAAGTTCCTTTAGCAAATTAATAATTATTACCATTATGTTTATTGGTAGGGTAAGTATGCTTTCTATTTTAATTGCTATTTTCAAAAAGGTGAAACATAAAAATTACAGGTATCCAACGGAAGAAATAATAATCAACTAAATACACTATTCTTATGAAATTTTTAATTGTAGGTCTTGGAAATTTTGGAGCGTCACTTGCTGAGAAATTAACCAATCAAGGAAATGAGGTTATTGGAATTGATTCGAGTATGGTAAAAGTAGATGCTTTAAAGGAAAAAATATCGCATACTATTTGTATGAATGCCACAGATGAATATACAGTAACAGGTTTACCACTTAAGGATACAGATATTGTAATAGTTGCTATTGGTGAAGATCAAGGAGCAAATATTATGGCAACTGCTTTATTTAAAAATTTGCAAGTAAAACGGTTGATAAGTCGCGCTATAAATCCGTTACATGAAATGGTATTGAAAGCTTTAGGAGTTGATGAAATTGTACATCCTGAAGAAGAAACTGCGGAACGATGGGCTAAAAAGTTATGTTTAAAAGGAGTGGTAGATTCTTTTGAGTTAAATGAAGATTATAGTTTAGTGGAAGCCAATGTACCAGAAAGTATTGCAGGTAAAAAAATTGGAGAAATTAATTTTAGAAAAACCTATAATATTTTAATATTAACCACCATTAAAAAACACAAAGAAGCAAGTGTTTTGGGTAAGTATATTATTTCAGAAAAAGTGCAAGGCGTTGCTTCTCCAGAATTAATTTTGGAAAAAGATGATATTTTGGTCTTATTTGGTGCTAATAAAGATATTCGGTTATTCCTTAAAAATAATTAATAAGTAGCCTATAAGCCAATATTTTGTGTTAATTTGTGGATAGTTTATATTCTAAATTAAAAATGGAAAAGAACACGAAACCTTCAATATTTAATTACGACTTCAATTTTAATAATGATTTTAAAGAAGTTTGTTGCGAAAAATACAAGAAGAAAGGCGAAAAGCGGTGTAAAAAATGCCCTTGTAAAAAAGACAAGTAATTATTATTTGGTATTTTAGCATATTCGTTATTATAAAATTCACATGTCAGAGAAGTTAAAAAATATTCTTAAAAAATTTTTAATTTGGAAGTATCAACATCTTTCTGATAAACAATTTGTCCATATTTCAAGTGCCATAATAGGTTTGTTAGCCGGTCTTGGAGCCGTAATTTTAAAAAATTTAACACACTTTATTCAGCATTTATTAGAAAGTGAATTTATTAATGATATTCATATAGCATTCTATTTTATTTTTCCAATTATAGGATTGTTTTTAGTTAGAATGATTAAAAGATATGTGATTCGAAAAAAAGTGGGACACGGAATTCCTTCAACCCTATTCGCTATATCAAAACTAAAAGGAATTTTGCCAAGTCACCAAATGTGGTCATCCATAATAACGGCTCCGCTAACCGTTGGTTTTGGAGGTTCCGTAGGATTAGAAGGGCCGACAGTAGCAACAGGTGCAGCATTGGGTTCTAATTTTGCACGTTTAATGCATTTAAACCAAACTACCAGAACCTTACTTATTGGTGCTGCCGCTGCTGGAGCCATGTCTTCAATATTTCAAGCGCCCATTGCTGCCATTGTTTTTGCTGTAGAAATTTTCAGCTTAGAATTAACTTTAGCATCTATGGTACCTTTATTATTAGCTTCTATAACAGCGGTGCTTACATCTTATTTTTTTCTTGGAAATGATGTATTACTTCACTTTGATTTACAAGATGAATTTGTATTAAATGATGTGTTATTCTATATCCTTTTAGGAGTTTTTTCAGCAATAGTTTCTATTTATTTCAGCAAAGTGTACTCTAAAATAGGTGCTTTTTTTAGAGATTTTAAAGGCGCACACAAAAGATTACTTTTTGGTGGAATTTTATTAGGTATTATGGTGTTTTTAGTACCGCCACTTTTTGGAGAAGGGTATTCAACAATTAATAGTATTTTAAAAGGAAATGTAACTGATATTGTTTCAAATAATTTTTTGCAAATTGAAATCGATACTGTTTATATAACACTATTATTTTTGCTTGGCTTAATTTTATTAAAGGTTATAGCAACGGCTCTTACTTTTGGAGCAGGTGGAGTAGGTGGTGTTTTTGCACCAACCTTGTTTACCGGAAGTATTACTGGCTATTTTTTTGCGCTTGCAATGAATAGTAGTATGTTGTTTGAACGCGAGTTATCTGCAACCAATTTTGCCATGGTTGGTATGGCAGGGTTAATGGCAGGAATTTTACAAGCGCCACTTACTGCAATTTTTTTAATAGCTGAAATTACAGGTGGTTATGAGCTTTTTATTCCGTTAATGATTGTTTCTTCTATTTCGTTTTTAGTTTCTAGATATTACCTGCCACACAATATATACGCCACTGAATTGGCTAAAAAAGGAGAGTTAATTACACATGACAAAGATAAAAATGTGTTGATGTTAATGGATATTGATAAGGTTATTGAAACTAACTTTATTGTGTTAAAACCTGAGATGGATTTAGGAGATATTATACAAAATGCAGTTATTAAATCATCTAGAAATCATTTTCCTGTAGTAAATGATGATAATGAATTTTTAGGAATTTTACTATTAGACGACATTAGAAGTATTATGTTTGAGCAACAATTGTATAAAAAAGTAAAAGTGAATAGTTTAATGCAAACCGCACCTGCTATTATTGACTATGATAAGGATACTATGGAAGTAATTATGGAGAAATTTAAAGAAACCGTAGCTTGGAATTTACCTGTTATAAAAGATGGAAAGTATTACGGATTCATCTCTAAATCTCGATTATTAACAGCATATAGAAGAAAGTTGATAAACGTGACAGCCTAGCAGCTATGGTTTTGTAACATGTCTTTTTTAAAAAAGTTGCGAATATAAAAGTGAAACAACTATTTTTTGTACTTTTGCCCCCTCTTATTTTTATATAAACGCACAATGTCTGATAGATTTAAAAAAATTATCAAAAAATTTTTAATTTGGAGATTTCAACATATTTCTGATAAACAATTTATAAATATATCAAGCGCTGTAATTGGTTTATTGGCAGGTGTTTCAGCAGTAATATTAAAAAATTCCACCCATTTTATTCAAGAATTATTAGAGGATGGAATTATTAGAGATATACACCATGCGTTTTATTTTATTTTTCCAATAATTGGTCTAGCAATAGTATATGTTATTAAAAAATACTTTATTCGAAAAAAAATGGGACACGGTATTCCCGTTACGCTATTTTCAATTTCAAAATTAAAAGGAGTTATACCAAGTTATCAAATGTGGTCTTCATTGGTGACCGCACCTTTTACAGTTGGTTTTGGAGGGTCTGCAGGTTTGGAAGGCCCTATAGTTGCCACTGGAGCCGCATTGGGATCTAATTTTGCTCGATTAATGCACTTAAATCAAACAACTAAAACACTATTAATTGGTGCCGCTGTTGCTGGGGTGTTTTCTTCAATTTTTCAAGCTCCCATTGCAGCTATTGTTTTTGCTGTAGAAATTTTTAGTTTAGAGTTAACAATGGCCTCTATGATTCCAATTTTATTGGCTTCTATTATGGCTGTATTAACCTCTTATTTTTTCTTTGGTGATGATGTGCTTTTGCATTTTGTTATTGAAGATAAATTCCAGTTAAATGATGTTGGTTTTTATGTACTATTAGGTGTTTTTTCTGCACTTGCTTCTATATATTTTAGTAAAATTTATTTTAAAATAGGTGCTTTTTTTCGCGATTTTAAAGGGTTTCATAAACGTTTGCTTACAGGAGGTATATTGTTAGGTATCCTTGTTTTTTTAGTACCACCATTATTTGGTGAAGGATATTCTATTATCAATAATTTATTAACAGGAAATATTGAAGCTGTAGTTTCTAACAATATTTTTCATGTGGAAACTGATAATACGTTGATAGTGATCTCTTTATTGTTAGGGCTTGTTGTGTTTAAAGTGATTGCTACTTCTTTAACTTTTGGAGCAGGAGGAGTTGGAGGCGTTTTTGCACCAACATTATTTACAGGCAGTGTAACTGGTTATGTTTTTGCTCTAATAGTGAATAGTAGTAATTTATTTAATCATCAATTATCAACAGCCAATTATACAATGGTTGGTATGGCAGGTTTAATGGCAGGTATTTTACATGCGCCTTTAACAGCAATTTTTTTAATAGCTGAAATAACAGGAGGTTACCAACTTTTTATTCCTTTAATGATTGTTTCTGCTATCAGTTATTTAATTACCAAAATATACATCCCTCATAATATTTACACTGCTGAATTGGCTAAAAAAGGGCAGTTAATTACTCATGATAAAGATAAAAAAGTGTTGTTATTGATGGATATTGACAAGGTAATTGAAACCAATTTTATTCTTATCCATCCAAATATGAATTTGGGAGCTATTGTGAATGAAGCCGTTATTAAATCTACCAGAAATCATTTTCCTGTTGTAAATGAAGAAAATGAATTTTTAGGTATTTTAATGTTAGATGATATAAGAAGTATTATGTTTGAACAAAAATTGTATAAAAAGTTGAAGGCTAAAAACTTAATGCAAATTGCTCCTGCTATTATTGATTATGACAAAGATTCTATGGAAGTAATTATGGATAAATTTAAAGATACCGTGGCTTGGAATTTACCAGTAATTAAAGATGGAAAATACTATGGTTTTATTTCAAAATCGAGATTATTAACTTCATACAGAAGAAAATTAATTAATGTAACGGCTTAAATATTTTAACATGAAATATCTTTTAATCAGCATTTTAGTACTTGTTTTAACAGCGTTAACCTACGGCTTTTACATTAAAAGTAATGGAGAAGGTACAGGTGAAATTGTTATTGGGCTAAGTGTATTAGCTATTGCCTTTGTTTTTATGCCGCTGTTTATTTACCATCGCTATAAGAACAAAAATATGCAAGATTTTACTTTTGAAAAATTTAGAACGGATTTAGAGGAAAGAAGTAAATCTGAAAAACTTTAATTCAAATTTCGTTTTTCAATAAAAAAACGGGTTAATAATTTAGCTGCTTCATCTGCTAAAACGCCGCCAATAACCACTGTTTTTGGATGTAACGTTGTATTAAGCACAGAAAATCCACGTTTTTCTTCGGAAGCGCCATACACTATTTTGCCAATTTGCGTCCAATAACTGGCTCCAGCGCACATTTGGCAAGGTTCTAAAGTAACATATAGTGTACATTCTTTTAAATATTTTCCACCTAAAAAATCAGCAGCAGCGGTAAACGCTTGCATTTCTGCGTGCGCAGTAACATCATTCAAGGTTTCGGTTAAATTATGTGCGCGTGCAATTATTTGGTTGTTCATAACAATAACAGCACCAACGGGAACTTCATTCTTATCAAATGCAATTTCAGCCTCTTGTAGGGCTTTCTTCATAAAATAACTATCATCAAATGGATCCATCATACTTCAAAAGTAAAATAATTTAATACAATGAACAATTTAATTATTGTAGTTTTGTAAAGTGAGAACTACTTTATTACAACATATTAATTCACCTATTGAGTTACGTAAGCTCTCTAAAAACCAACTTCCGCAAGTTGCAAAAGAATTGCGTGATTTTATAATTGAAATTGTTGCCACAAAAGAAGGACATTTAGGTGCCAGTTTAGGTGTTGTTGAGCTTACAATTGCATTGCATTACGTGTTTGATACACCCAATGATTTGTTAATTTGGGATGTTGGGCACCAAGCTTACGGACATAAAATTTTAACTGGCAGAAAAGAAATATTCCATACAAATAGACAGTTAAACGGCATTTCGGGGTTTCCAAAAAGAAGCGAAAGTGTATATGATGCATTTGGAACTGGACATTCGTCCACTTCAATTTCGGCAGCTTTAGGAATGGCGATTGCTTCAAAAATTAAAGGAGATTTTAAAAAAAATCATATTGCGGTTATTGGTGATGCCTCTATTGCAAGCGGAATGGCTTTTGAAGGATTGAATCATGCAGGCGTAACGGATGCCAATTTATTAATTATTTTAAACGACAATGCTATGGGAATTGACCCAAGTGTTGGCGCTCTAAAAAATTATTTCACCAATGTAAAAGCTGGTAAAAAGGTTCGTAAAAATAACATTATAGAAGCCTTAAATTTTAATTATTCAGGGCCTATTGACGGTCATGATATTGAGGTCGTAATAGCAGAATTAGAGCGGTTAAAATCTATTACTGGCCCGAAATTTTTACATATAATAACGACCAAAGGTAAAGGGTTAAAAAACGCAGAACAAGATCAGGTTAAATACCACGCACCTGGTAAATTCGATAAAATTACAGGTGAAATAACGCCACAACAAAACACGCCTTTAACACCTAAATATCAAGATGTTTTTGGAGAAACGCTGGTGGAATTAGCTAAATTAAACCATAAAATTGTCGGAATTACGCCAGCCATGCCTACCGGAAGTTCATTAAAATTAATGTTAGATGAAATTCCAGAAAGAGCATTTGATGTTGGTATTGCAGAGCAGCATGCAGTTACCTTGGCTGCTGGAATGGCTACGCAAGGTTTAATGCCTTATTGTACTATATATTCTACATTTTTGCAACGTGCGTACGACCAAATTATTCATGATGTTGCCTTGCAAAACCTACCAGTAATTTTTTGTATAGATAGAGCAGGAATTGTTGGTGAAGACGGCGCAACACATCATGGTGTTTTTGATATTGCCTATTTACGTTGCATTCCAAATATGGTAATTTATGCGCCATTAAATGAAATTGATTTAAGAAATATGTTATACACGGCGCAGTTAGGAATTAATTTTCCATTAGCAATTAGATACCCTAGAGGTTATGCAACTAGTTCGGATTGGAAAAAACCATTTAAAAAAGTAGCGATTGGTAAAGGTGAATTAATTTCTGAAGGAACTGATATAGCTATATTAAGTATTGGAACCATTGGGAATAAAATTATTGAAATTCAACCGGAATTACCTCCAAATAAATTTTCACACTATTCAATGAAATTTGTAAAACCACTGGATGAGGATTTATTGTTCGAAATTTTTGAAAAGCATAAAAGCATTGTAACTATTGAAGATGGCACAGTTATTGGTGGTTTTGGGTGTGCGGTGTTAGAATTTGCCGCAAAAAACAAGCTTAATTCTAAAGAAATAAAACAATTAGGTATTCCTGATCATTTTTTAGAACATGGAAAAGTTTACGAATTATTTAATGATATTGGTTTATCGGAGATAAAATTGGCGGATTTTCTTTTAAAACTTTAAAATTTATCAATTATTAATACTAAAAGCGATTTTTTATCGTTTTATTTTTTTAAATATTTACAATGAAACTCAAATTTTTAATTTTTTCTTTATTTTTAGTTAGTACAGCGTTACAAGCCTCAATGATTGATTCTTTAGTCGTTCAAAAAGATTCCGTTAATTATTGGAATTCTATTAATAAGGTAAATATGTTATTTACTCAAAACTCTTTTGTAAATTGGAGTGCTGGAGGTAACAATTCTATTGCTGGAATTTTAAAAATAAAACTGAATAGGAATTTTAAAAATAACCATACGACTTGGTTTAATGAGTTAAAAGCAAACTACGGTTTAAATAAAGAAGCGAATAGAGAATTGCGTAAAACTGAAGATTTATTTGAGTTGAATTCAACCTTTGGGTATCGAAAAAATGTAAAATCGAATTGGTATAATTCTGCAAAATTTAATTTTAAAACGCAATATACGAATGGGTACAAATATCCTAATACGGATAAACCAATTTCACGGTTATTTGCGCCAGCTTATATGTTTTTAGGTGTGGGCTCTGAGTACTCTGATAAAGCGAATAATTTTAAATTGTATTTGTCGCCACTAACAAATAAAACAACTTTTGTATTTGATAAACGTTTGGCTGCTGAAGGTTCATTTGGTGTTCGAGCAGCAACGTAT
>JAGPIQ010000055.1 GCA_018054895.1 Lutibacter sp.
ATCATATAATTCAATAGGTGCATTTGGTTGTTTTAAAACATTGTATTTTACAGCCTTCCATTTTCCTTTTCTTACTGCTTGTCTTCCTCCTTTTTCATGAAATTCCCAATACAAATATTCATGCTGCTTTTGTGCTTCTGGCTTATTTAATAATGTTGGTAAAAATGAAATACCATCTAAATTAGTAGGAACTGCTATTCCTGCAATTTCAGAAAACGTAGGAAATACATCCCAAAAAGCAGAAACTAAATCTGTTTTTGTTCCTTCCTTAATTTTTCCTGGCCATTTAATAATCATTGGAACACGAATACCTCCTTCGTATAAATCTCTTTTTGTTCCTTTAAGAGGGCCGCTACTTTTGAAATATGCTGGATCTGCACCACCTTCAGTATGAGGTCCATTATCTGAAGCAAATACAATAATTGTGTTATCTTCAATACCTAATTCTTTAACTTTAGCCATAATTTCTCCCACTTGAGTATCCATAATTTCAATCATGGCAGCAAAAGCGGCGTGTGGTTCATCTTGAGATTCATAAAAACCAAGTCTATATTCAGGTCCTCCATCTACTCCTTCGTATTTTTTCTCAGGTGGATATTTTCCTCTATGCTTTGCCATAATAGCTTCTGGCGCTACTAATTCAGCATGTGGAATTACCGTAGGCACATACATAAAAAATGTGGTGTCCTTATTTTTTTCTAAAAACTCAATAGCCTTTTTATGAATTAAAATTGGTGCATAATCCTCTTTTTTATGTCCTGCATTACCACTTAAAACGATAGAATCTCTATTAGACCACAAGTGAAAAGGATAGTAATTATGACCTAAACGTTGACAATTATACCCGTAGAACGTATCAAATCCTTGATTTACAGGATCACCTTCAGAACCAGGATATCCTAAACCCCATTTTCCAAAAGCACCTGTTACATAACCTCCTTTTTTAAGCGCTTCTGCCATCGTATATGTATCATCTGGTATTGGATATTGTCCTTCTGGCTGAATTTCTTTATTTCCTCTAACTGGCGTATGACCTGTATGCATACCTGTTAGCAATGCAGACCTTGAAGGTGCACAAACCGTATTTCCAGAATAATGTTGTGTAAACAATAATCCTTGAGAAGCTAATTTATCAATATTAGGAGTTTTAAATTTTTCTTGACCGTAGCAACTTAAATCTCCATATCCTAAATCATCTGCAAGGATATAAATAATATTAGGTTTTTTTACTTGCTCTTGAGAAGCCAATGCTTCCTTGTTTTTTTCTTTAGCATTTGAACAAGAAGCAATACTAAACAATAGACATAAAATAGGTGTAAATAGAAGTAATCTTTTCATAAGTATAATATTTAATAAAGTCAGGATGTATAATTTACACCCTGACTTTCATTTTTTTTATTTTAACGGTAACCGTTATTTGAAGGGTCTGATACTAATAAATTTGCATTTAATATTATTTGTGCTTGTGGTATTGGAAGTAACACATGGTATGGTTGAATATTAGCTGCTGGATTGTTCCAACTTCTATGCGTTGTACTTTTAACAACACTTAATAAAGTTCCCCATCTAATTAAATCCATTCTTCTGTGTCCTTCTGCAGAAAGTTCAAACTTTCTTTCAGCATACATTGCTACTCTAAACTCTGATTGAGACATTCCTGACCATGGTTGATCTGGCTCAAAAGCTCTTTCACGAACTTTATTTACATACGCATACGCATTTGCTGGCCCTACTAATTCATTTTCAGCTTCAGCAGCCATTAAATAAATATCTGCCAAACGAAAAACAATATAGTTTTCATGATGATTTTCTCTTAACGAATTAACTTGATCTAAATTCCAGTTTTTCCTGAAATATGGAAATGCAAGTTTAAACCCTAAATACTCCGTTACAATAGTTGCATCATACCGTAAATCCCCTGCTTGCCAATTGGCTTTATTTGCTATTTGAGGTAATGGAATAGACCACCCGTATCCTTGCATATCTTCAGCTTGTTCTAACATTACACTTTGAAAATATTCCCAACGTTTTAATTGTACACCACTGGCATTATATACTGGTTGACCTAATGCATCTACTGCATTTCCATTTCTATTGAAAGGTTCATCTCTTATTCGAGGATTATAATCATCCGTTCTTGTTGTTGTAACCTCATCTGATTTAAAATCAATAATAAAAATATGCTCGTTATTTATTGAATTTTTTGGGTCTTGTTGATTAAAAACATCCGCATAATTGTCTAATAACGTGTGTGGAGAATATGTAATAATTTCGTCACATTCATCTTTCGCTAATTTCCATTCTTTATCAAATAAATGGTACTTTGCTTTTAAAGCACGTGCGGCCCATTTTGTTGCTCTTCCTAAATCTGAACTTGAGTATGATGATGGTAATAAAGAGATTGCTCTTTCTAAATCAGCTTTCATATCAGTTCTAATTAGGTTTTTATCATATCTTCCTAACTCTCCAGCTTCTATTGGGTTTAACATTTCTCTAAAATAAGGCACATCTCCCCATAAATTTGTTAAATGGTAAAAAGCTAAGGCTCTTAAAAATAACAACTCTCCAGTAGCTCGGTTTCTACTCGCTTCAGAAAGTTTTTCATTGCCATCAATATTTGCTAAAAATTCAGTTGTACCGTTCACTACTTCATATAATTGCGACCAAACTCCATTTCCATCAGCTACACCTTCAGCAATTAAATAATTGTGAATAGATCCATTTACATTTCTACTAGGGCCAACTTCATCAGCACCATGTGTATAATAATCATCTAATCCTCTTTGTGCATATAAATTATTACTATGGTATAATCTATAAATTCCGTTTACCGCTAATTCAGCTTCTTTATCATTATTAAAAAAGTTGTCTGGGGTAATTGCATCCCTCAAATCTTCTTCAAGAAAATCATCACATGAAACTATCGCAAATAAACCTAACAACACTAGGAATATTTTATTTTTAAATATATTTTTCATTTTATTTTATTTTTTAAAATTCCATTTTCAATCCTAATGTAACAGACTTCGCGTATGGGTAAGTACCACCTGCAAAACCTTGAGATACGGAGCTTAAACCACTACCTGCGCTAAAATTATTTGTTTCTGGATCTCCTAGTTTAAACTTTGAGATTAAAAATAAATTAGAACCTGTAACATACACATTAAATGCACTAAATGTTTTATCCAAGCCTATTTTGGCTAAAGGAAGATTATAATTTAATGTCGCTGTTTTTAATCTTAAAAATGAACCATCTTCAATATTATTAGTACTATTTGGGTTAAATAAACTTGTAGAAGCTCCAGCTCTTGGAATGTTTGAAGTTTCATTTATTCCTTCTTGCCAACGATCTATGACTCTTGAATCTAAATTATTTTCACCTCTTCCGTAATAGGAAGTTTGAGTTCTTATATTAAAAATATCACTTCCATATTGACCTTGAAAAAAGATATCTAAAGAAAGTCCTTTATACGTAAACGTATTTCTTAAACCTCCATAAAAATCTGGTTCAGGGCTTCCAATTATGGTAGCATCTTCATCATTCCAAGTAGGGTTATCATCTAAATTTTGAAATCTTGGACCACCAATAAAAGACATCCCTTTTCTTCCATCTGCTATTATTTCATCTTCCGTTTTATAAGTTCCTAAATATTTTAGACCAATAAATACTGGCATAGCTTCTCCAACAATAAGTCTTGCTGAAGTACCTCCTTGGTTACCTGTAGATTGTAAATTAATATAATCTCTACCATCTAATTCTAACACTTCACTTTTGTTTGTTGAAATTGAAAATGTTGAATTCCAAGAGAAATCTTTTTTCTCAATATTAGTAGTGTTCAAAGAAAATTCAAAACCTTTATTTTGTACCGAACCTACATTTTGCAACTGTGTTCCTCCTCCTGCTTGTGCAGATAAAGCTTTCGCTAATAATAAATCTTCTGTCGTTTTTTTGTAATAATCTACTTCTAATGAAATTTTATCCTTTAAAAAACTTACTTCAAAACCAAGATCTAACTGTTTGGTAGTTTCCCATTTTAACCCATCACTTGGTACAGAACCTAATTGCACTCCATTTACAACATTGTCATTAAAAATATTGTTTGTGTTGTTATAAGTAGCAATAGAATTATAAGCTTCAACTCCTTGTTCACCAACAATACCATAACTCGCTCTAAATTTTAATTTATCAAAAGTTTCTATGTTTTCCATAAAACTTTCGTCACTTGCATTCCAAGCAACACCTATAGAAGGGAAAAATGCATATTTATTACCTTTTTCAAAAACTGAAGAACCATCATATCTACCAACTAATGTTAAAAGGTATTTACTTTTATAATTATAATTTACTCTACTTAAAAATGAAGTTAATGTTCTTTGACTATATCCTGAATTTGAAAAATATAGATCGGCATTCCCTAATGAAAGATTGTTAAACAATACTGCATCATTCGGAAAACCATCCGCTTGTGAAACAGTACTTTCATTATTATCTTTTTGCCATGTAAAACCTCCTAATAATTTAAAGGAATGATCTTCTAAATCTAAATCATAGGTAAACGTATTTTCGTTCAAAATACTTTTATCAAAATTTGTATTAATATTTGCATAACCTGTTCCTGCATTTGAAATTTTTCGTTCTGGTAATGCACCTGGTAGGTAATCATTATACTTTGTATGTGTAATTTCAGCTCCAATAGTAGATTTCAACTTAAAATTTTCAAACAATTCATACTCAAAGTACGCATTAGAAATAAGTTTTGTAACTAAATCATGGTCTACTCTTAATTGAATATCCGCTTCTGGATTTCGTTGAGTTCCTGAACTAATTGGGTTTATTCCTGTAAAATCACCATCAGCATCATATATTTGTCTAATTGGTAAAACTTGCTCTACAATTTGTGAATAATTAACTTTATTATTTTCCTTTTTATAATGAGTCGCATTTAAACGAACTCCCATTTTAAATTTATCAGAAACTCGTACATCTAAATTTGTTCTAAAAGCAACTCTTTCTAATCCAGAACCTCTTAAAATTCCATCTTGATTAAAATGATTTATAGAAATATAATAATTCGAATTTTCCGAATTTCCCATTACAGATAAATCCGTGTTCTGTACGTGCCCTGTTTGCGTAACAAGATCTAACCAATCAACTGTAGGAGTTACGCCTGGCTCATCAAACAATAATGGCAACGAAGCATCTGTTCCTCCAAAACCGTTATTTAAATTTGGATTAAACTGTCCTCCTTCATTAATATAATTTATATAATTTACTCCATCTAAAATATCAACCTCATTTGCTATATTTTGCACACTATAGTAATGATTTAGACTAATTTTCGGCTTTCCTTTTGAAACTTCCGTACCGTTTTTAGTTGTAATTAAAATTACTCCTGAAGCACCTCTTGTTCCATAAATTGCCAATGCCGTAGCATCTTTTAATACCTCAACCGACTTAATGTCGTTTACGTTTAAAGTGTTTAAGTTAAATCCTGTTCCAACAATAAAACCATCCACAACATATAATGGATTGTTGTTTCCATTAACAGAGTTGTTTCCTCTAATTCTAATAGTTGCACCTGCTCCAGGATCTCCACTATTAGATGTTACTGAAACACCCGTTGCTCTACCTTGCAATGCCTGATCTAACCTTGCAACTGGTTGGTTTTGTAACACATCTGACTTTACAGAGGAAACTGATGAAACCAAGTCCTTTTTAGTAGTAGAACCATACCCAATAACTACAACCTCACTTAACTGCTGTGAGTCTGCTTTTAAAGTTACATTTAACACCTTTTGATTTCCGATTAAAATATCTTGACTAACAAAGCCAATATATGAAAATTGTACAATGGCTCCTTTTGCCACTTGAATAGAAAAGTTCCCGTCAAAATCAGAACTTCCTCCATTACTTGTTCCTTTTACCAAAATATTGACACCTGGTAGGGGTTGATTTGAATCGTCTGATACTGTTCCTGTAATTGTTGTTTGAGCTTTTAAAGACATCAAACCACAACATAGTAACAATAAAGTGCATAGCTTTAATTTCATTGATTTATTAATTTTAGTTATAATTTGGTTACATCATTTAAGAAATGATTAACCCAAATTTAGAATATATAAAAGAAATAAAATTATCATAAATGGGATATAAATGTTGCAAATCCTATTGAAGTTGGTGCAATTAAGTCTATTGAAGTTTTTTTAAAAAAAAGACTGAATTAAATCGATGAAGCAACATCTATTCAATCGTTTAGACCAGTTACAAACTAAAGCTAGTTAGTATAAACCAATGTATTTACAGATTTACCAGAAACACTTATTGTTTTTTCAGTTCCTTTAATACGTACACCTTTCAAATTTAAAGTCTCATTCGTGCTATACATTTTTACTGTTTTAAATGTTGAAATAGCAGCCATATCTAAATCTATTGATGCAGCATTTTCTTGTTGATTCACTATAACAATTACAATACTTTTATCTGTATTTTTATAGGCTGAAATTAACAAGCCGTTTTTTAAATTATCAATAGAATTTAAATCGTTATAATCTACTTTTATTCTTTTGGCTTCGGGTCTTATAAATCGAGAATAATTACCCAAAGCCCACAATAATTTAGAATCAGAAAACTCCCCATCAATTTTATTTTTATCAACATACACCAATCCATCCTTGTAATTATAAGCACTCAAAGCTGTCCACCAATGCCACGCGCTTGCGTTTGAAATTGTTAAATCTGCATGAATAACTCTTGAAACATACAAGGCTGTTTTCATTCCTAAATCTTTATCCTTTCCTTTAATTTCTTCATTATTTTCTAAAATGCAGTATTCAGACATCCAATATTCAAGGTTTGGATATTCTTGTAACTTTTGAGCTATTTTTTCTCGTTCTGCTTTTAATTTTGAAATTTCCCAAGTAGTAAAGTAACTATGACCTGCAATTTTTTTTGCTACTGAATTCAAATCGGCTACATAATTATTGCTTTCAGCATTAAAAAAAGCGTCTATTTGATTACTTCTGTTTTTCCACTTATTTTTTTCTGAAGTTAAATAATCTATGGATCCAGCTTCCGTAAGTTCTAATTTTGAGTGGATGTTTTCTTTGTTAAAAACGGCATCAATCACTTTTGTTGCGGTTGACAATTCATCATTATTCCAAGGCGATCCTTCTTGATTTCCTTTGACCCAATCCCATTGAGGTTCATTAAAAGGACTGATATAATTCAAATCAATATTTAAATTATTTTTGAAATTCTTTACAATTTGAGCTAAAAAAACAGCATACGCATGGTAATTTTTTGCTGAAAGATTTGATGAATTTGGATCCGACGGATACGCTTTATTATTTTTAGTTAATTGCACTGGTGGACTATTTACAAATCCAATAAAATCTTGTACACCTCGTTGTTTTGCTGCTTGTAAAAACCATTGTTGCCCAGGTTGACTCTTCCAATTATAACTCAAATCATTTTGTAAAAAACCTTCAGCTCTACGCCAAGAATCTTTAATTCCACTTAAATCTCCTTGTTCAGAACTTCCTGCTCCAATGTTAAATCGCCAAGCGGACAAGCCAATTCCTTTGGGTGAATCCGTTGCGTCTATCTCTAAACTAAATAATAAATCGGCAATAGCATTCTTTTTTTCTGAAGGCCAATTACCCACAAATTGTGTCGCCCATGCATCTGAAGCTCCAAAATTGTGAATGGTTTGAAACTCGATTTCCGGAGAAATTGAAACTTTTAAATTCTCTTTTTTTTGACCAAAAGAGTATTGAAAAATCAAGCAAATAAAAAAATATTTCAGTTTTGAGCGCATCTGTTTCTATATTTAGTTTTCAATTTTTGGCACATTCAAGGCTTCTTGTGTATTGGGTTTTCTGTTTGAAGTAGCATCTTTAAAACCATACCACATCAATCCAACTCCATAACCTATATTGCAATCTGTCCAACTCCAAACTTCCATATCAAAATGTAATGACGATGAAAAAGGCATTCCATCCAACGCTCTGGTGCGCACTTCAGTACTAAAACCTTTGGTGTTTCGTTCATCAGTCATTTTTCTATTCAGTTTATTATAAACATTGCTTCTAGGTTGTCCGTGAAATGGATGTTCATAAAAATCGGTGCTTTTTCCTCCCCAAGAATAACCGTAATAATCTTCCGTTCCAGTTCCAAAAATGGATGGAAAATCTTCACCATCAACCCAAATTTTTTCATCACCTTCACCCCACCATTTTTCTACAGGATTCATAACCGTTAGCGCATCGCCAATAAAAACACCACGCCCTTTCAAGGAAATAAAATTCCAATCGGAATATGGTCTCGTCGCAACTGGATATTGTCCACGCCAAGCAGCATGAAAATACATACTTCTTTCATCCCATTTATAATTTCCAACTTCAGCATTCAATTCAATATCAATTGGAACTTCACTTAAATTTTCGATACTAATACTTCCCGATGTTTGGTATGGCATTACCCATCTTGTCGTCATTGTGCCATCTTCAGAAACTGTATTATGCCAACCTTGGTATGGATTTAAACCTATTCCAGATCCAAAAAAGTCGCCTATTGGACACCAAACGGTTTCTTTACCATCAAAAGTCATTTTAATAATGGTTGTTCGCATAAATTCATCCTTTTCGGTTGTACCTAATTTAAATGTCAGCGAATTAATTGCTGCTTCACCTTTTGGTAATTCCACAATTTTTTCTTCAGAAGAAGGCACAGACACCTTCACCTTAACAGACTGATTTCCAACACCACTAATAGGGTTTAATAATTTTTCACCAACTACTGAGTTTAACCTTTTAGCATTCTCAAAATCTTCTTTTGAAAATGTTTTAATTTTTGTCCCTTTCGGATATTCTCTATACGTAAACTGATAAAAAAACGGACGACCGGTAGTTGTAATTTTACAACTTTTAGCATACAAAATTGGATAAAATGAAACTGCGGAACGCAAGGATTTATGTGCAAACGGATACGGAAACAAACCGTCACCGTTCAATAAGTCAAGCATATTTCCTTCTAAAACTGGTTCTTCATTTCCATCTAAATATATTTTTATTTGAATATCCGTATCTGATTTATGATCACTTAAAAAAGGCATCCACGTACGCACAATGGCTCCTGCTCCAAAATGCTCCATTAAAACCCATTCTTTTTGTTGATTTTTTTCTTCAATACGAATAAAATTATGGTCTTTATCATTCGAATTAAAATCGTGATTATTAAACCAGCCAACACTATCTGCACTACTTACAGAAGCTCTGTTATAACTACTTTGTTGTTTTAACCTAAAATCTACTTTAGGATAACGCGACTGTTCTTCTCTGTTAACCATTTCATTCAACAGCGTTTCTGTAGTTATTATATTTTTTGAAATGTTACAAGAAAAAAACAGTGAATTAAACACTAATACAAAGGTTATTACCCAAAAACTCTTAACTATTCTAATCATTTTATGGATGAATTTTGGTTTAATATTCACTCTTGTTTTTCTTTTTTTCAATAAAATTGGAATCGTAATCTAAATTTAGCTCCGTAGGAATTGGCGCATTTACAGACGTTCTCCAATTGTTTAATTTATTTAAAAGTGCTGTTGCTTTTTCTGGATTAGACGATATTAGATTTGTTCTTTCTCCAATATCCGATTTCAAATTATATAATTCTAAAGCTCCATCTTCAAAATACTGATGTAATTTCCAATTATCTTCTATAATTACAGAACCCGGACGTGTTCTAAATAACGAATCTCTTGCATCATCTTTTTCACCTGCATAGGCTTGTAAATAAATAGGAAAATGAAAATACAAGGCTCTTTTAGCGATGGATTCACCTTTTAAAACTGGTAAAATTGATGTGCCGTCTAAAATTTTATTTGGTAATTTTTCACCAATAACATCCATAAAAGTTGGAAAAAAATCGAGGTTGGTAATTGGAGTACCTGACACCGTATTTGGTTTTATAACACCTTGCCAACTAATAATATACGGAACTCTAATTCCGCCTTCGTAATAAGAACCTTTGCCTGCTCTTAATGGTTCTTGCGAAGAGATATCCCGAATCCCACCGTTATCTGAAGTAAATACAATCAATGTATTTTGCAAATTTAAAGTATTTAATAAAAGTCCTATGTTTTTATCTACAGTTTCTATCATTCCAGCATATACCGCTTTATTTTGAAGTGTATTTCCTCCTTTTTCGGTATATTTTTTTTCTAATAAAGAAGTCGTACTTAAAGGTGTATGAACTGCATAAAAAGGCAAATACACAAAAAATGGGTTCTCTTTATTTTCTTTTATAAATTGAATGGCTTCCGAAGTTAATCGATCGGTTAAGTTTTCATTTTTAGCAGTGTCTTCAATATTTTTAATACCATAAGGACTAAAATAGCCATTTGCTCCAGGATTTCCATTATGACCACCACCAACATTTACATCAAAACCTTGTGTTGTTGGGTCTTCACCTAAATGCCATTTACCAAAAGTTCCTGTAACGTAACCTGCTTTTTTAAACATTTCAGCAAGTGTAAAAACACTGTCGTGCAGTATTTCTGTGTTTTCAACAGGAATTAATTTACGCGTTTTTTTATTCCCTCTATCCGAATTTCCAACCGTATAAATGCCGTGTCGTGGTGTATTTTGACCGCTTATTAAACAAGCTCTACTTGGTGCACAATTCGCTGCCGCAGCATAGCCTTGGGTAAACTTCATACCCATTTGGGCTAGTTTAGAAATGTTTGGAGTTTCATAAAATGAACTTCCATACGTTTCTGTATCCATCCAGCCCAAATCATCTACATTTATATAAATTATATTTGGTTTTTGGATGGTTTTATGTACTTGTTGGGCGCTGCATGAAATTCCAAAAACACTTATTAATAATCCTATAAATATTTTCATATAAAAAGTTAATTATTAGTTCTTTTTATTCAATTTTTTATGAAATTCCAACGGAAAATTCTCGTTTTCAGTTCTGGCATTTTTCATTAGATTTAACATTTCTTCCACCATTTTTGGTTGCTTTTCTGCAATATTATTTTCTTCCCCAATATCATTCGATAAATTATAAAGTTCCAATGGTTTTTCAAGATATTTTACAGCTTTCCAATCTCCTTTTCTTATGGCTTGAATTGGGCCTTTTCCTTCGTTAAACTCCCAATACAAATAGTCATGTTCTTTTTGTTTTTCCCCTACTAATGTTGGTAAATATGAAATTCCATCAATAGTTTTATCCGTTGGTTCTACACCCGCAATTTCACATGCCGTTGGTAAAAAATCCCAAAATGCTGAAATATGCGTGGTTTTTGAATTTGCCTGAATGGTTCCTGGCCAACGAGCTATAAACGGAATTCTAATTCCTCCTTCATATAAATCGCGTTTATTTCCTTTAAGTTGCCCATTACTGTTGAAGAAATTTTTATCAAATTCGTGTCCATTATCACTTGTAAAAACCACAATGGTATTCTCATCTAAATTTAATGTTTTTAACAGAGTAAGTATATCACCAATATCACCATCCATACGTGAAACCATACCGGCATAGGTAGCGTGCGCGTCTTTATCATGCTGATATCCTTTATTCGGCACTACTTTTAATTCGCGTTCTTCCCAATTTAATTTTTTATACTGCTCTTTTGAATCTTCTGGCACAGTCAGTTCATAATGAGGAATGGTAAATGCTAAATATAAAAAGAAGGGATTTTCTTTACTTTCATTAATAAAATCTTTTGCTTTTTTAACGAAGGAATCATGAGAATATGACCCTTTCTTTTCCATTGTAATATTTCCTGTGTCGAATGGCTTATTGTTTTCCCACAAAACATCTGGGTAATAATGATGTGCTTCTCCATGACCTCTATACCCATAAAAATAATCAAACCCTTGATTTAGCGGTAAATTGGCATCATCACCACCTTCTGCTAATCCCCATTTTCCAATAATTCCAGTTTTATAACCTGCTCTTTTCAATTCCTCGGCAACAGTTACATCTTCTACCAATAAATTAACAGCTTTTCCGGAAGCCGACCAAGCCGGATTTTCACGAACTGTATTATGCCCCATGTGTTTTCCAGCCAATAAAGCTGCTCTTGATGGCATACATACTGTAGAACCCGCATAATGCTGCGTAAATTGCATTCCTTCGGAAGCCATTTTATCTATATTCGGCGTCTTAATTTTTTCTTGTCCGTATATTCCTACATCTCCATAACCCAAATCATCTGCCATAATGTAAATGATATTCGGTTTTTTTGATGTATCCTTTTTTGAATTTTGAGCGTTACTTTTTGTACTCCCAAAAAAAACGAGTAAAGCAGCTATTGCAATTGTTTTAAATTTTATGATCATTTATGTATGTATTTTAAAATGTTAAGTAAATTTGCTATTTCCTTCACTGTAAAGTTATTTCAATTCTATAAATTTTTCATGTTTTAGCATCTCAATTTAGGGGTGAAAATGTCTATAATTCATAAATTATAAAACTTAATCACTTCCTAAAAACAATTTAAATTTTCGTTTTATTTCTTTAAAGGCGTATATTTAAATGTTTGTCCTTTTTTTAAATGTACAGGTGTTTTAGTATCATCATAAATCAAATTAAAACTATGATCAAATTTCGACGTAATACTTACTTCCACTAATTTATGTTGACTCCAAGAAATATCAACGGTTAAACCTCCTCGTGCTTTTAATCCTTTAACATGGCCTTCTTCCCACGCATTAGGCAAGGCAGGTAATATTCGAAGGGTATTTTCTTCATGTGATTGCAATAACATTTCTGCAACACCTGCCGTATACCCAAAATTTCCATCTATTTGAAATGGTGGATGTGCATCAAATAAATTTGGAAACATAGATTTTTTAAACAGCAATTGAATGTGTTTTTGTGCCATTTCCCCATCTAATAATCTTGCGCTGCAATTTATTAACCAAGCTCTACTCCAGCCTGTACCAGCACCACCATGGTCTAATCTATAATCCAACGTTTTTCTAACCGCATTAAAAATTTCTGGTGTTTTATCTTTCGACACACTAACTCCTGGATGAAAACCATATAAATGCGACATGTGTCTATGCCCTTTTTGTTGCTCCTCATAGGGTCTATCCCATTCTAAAATGCGTCCATCATCTCCAATTACAAATCCAAATCGCAATTGCTTTAGTTGCTCTTTTATTTTTTCTAAAAGGCTGTTCTGAACGTTCAAAACTTCACATGCTTTTATATAATTTGTAAATACTTCAGCTATAATTTGCTGATCCATTGCAGTACCCAAACACGAAGCCACAGGCTCTCCTTTATCATTAAAAAATCTATTTTCAGGTGATGTTGAAGGTGCAGAAACTAATTTTCCATCTCTTGGATCCTCAATTAACCAATCGCTATAAAATAAGGCGACTTCTTGTATCGCAGGAAAAGCACGTTTCTTTAAAAATTCAGTATCTTTTGTAAACTCATAGTGTTGCCAATAATGTTGCATCATCCATCCGCCAGCGCCTACAGAACAACCCCAATACGCTGTTTCAGCTCTTAACCATGTTGGCCCCCAAATATCAGTTGCATGCGGTAAAAAGGAACCACGACAACCAAAATTTTTACTGGCAGTTGTTTTTCCGTTTTCTATCAATTTGTCCAAATAATCAAACAAAGGCATGTTTAAATCGCCTAAATTTGTTACATCTGCCAACCAATAATTCATTTGTAGGTTAATGTTTAAATGATAATCTCCGTTCCAAGGAGCTATTATATGTTCATTCCACAACCCTTGTAAATTTGCAGGATTAGTACCTTCACGAGAAGAACTAATTAATAAATAACGCCCATAATGAAATAATAAAGCTTCCAAACCTACATCGATATTATCATTTTTAACGCGCTCAATTCTTTCATCCGTAGGAATTGCATTCAAACCAGTATCTGGAAGTTCAAATCGAACCTTCTCAAATAAACTTTTATAATCTTTACTATGAATTTTAGCAATCGTTTTAAAATCCTTTTGAATTACATTCGCTAAGTCTATGTTGTTCTGTTTTATAAAATCTTCGTAATAAAATGACGAATTAGAAACCACATAAAAAGTCGCTTTTTTTACGTTTTTCAATTCTAAATAATCATCTCCTTTTATAACTTCTCCTCCTTCATTTTTAATTTTTAAAGAAGTTTGAAATTTAACACCTTCCAATATTGGGCTTGCTTCTGAATTAAATTTAGCACCTCTTTGCGTTACTTCTCCAGTCATTAAAAGAAGTTTATCTTCATTGGTTTTTGTAATTACTGTTGGAAATCCATTATCTTCTGGTCTTGTTAAACGAATTTTACCATTTAAACCATTGGCTGCTTGCGATTCAATTTCCACAATAATAGCTTGATGTGGGTGTGACACTAGTACTTTTTCAGTTATTAATGCTCCGTTTGATTTGTATGAAACTGTTGAAATAGCGTTACTAATATTTAATTCTCTACGATAATCGGTAATGTTTTCATGCTTAAAATCAAGGTGTAAATCTCCTAATGTTTGATGAGATCTGGTAACTCCTTTTCGTGAAAATTTTTCAACAAAAAGTTCATCCGCAGATTTATTATCCCCTGCAAACAAATAGTCTCTTATTTTTTGAAGATCTTCTTTATTTCCAGCTGGCTCATCCCATCCGTTTGAACCTGGCCACATAGAATCATCATTTAATTGAATGCGTTCATTTGAAGTTTTCCCAAATACCATTACGCCAATTCTCCCATTTCCTAAGGGTAAAGCTTCTTCCCAAATTTGTGCTGGTTGCTTATACCATAACACTTGGTCTTTATACTTTTCTACAAAAGTGTTTTTATTGAAAGAAACAACTATAAAAAAAACAACTATAATTACTAAAAATTTTTCGGTAACACTATATTTTCTTCTCATATTAAATAGTTATTAGTACACATTAATTAATTTTTATTTCGCTATTTTCTGAAGAATAAAACCCATTATTAAAATCTCCTTCACAGGCTATTAATAGCTTTTGTTTTAATTCTTTTAGTTTTTCGGGATATTGTTCAGACATTTCATTTTCTTCTTTAAAATCATTGGGTAAGAAATAAAGTTCGAATACATTTTTTTTCAAATAAGACCTTATTTTCCAACCATCATTTGTAATTAATGTTGGACCAACATACGATGAGTACACCACAAAATCATGCGGCGCTGAATCCTTTTCTCCAATCAATTCTTTATAAAAAGAAATTCCATCTGTTTTAATAGGCTTATTAAAACCCGTAATTTCAGCAATGGTGGAAAGTAAATCGTAATTAGCTACTAATTTACTACTTGTACTACCTGGTTTAATTTTATTTGGCCAATTAACAATTAAAGGAACTTGAATACCTCCTTGTAAATTACTTCTTTTTAACCCCGCTCTTCCGCTATTACCATCAAAAACATCACCACTTAAATTGCTATAATATTTACGCTCTAAATTATCAAATCGTTCGCCTGTTTTTATATTTGTATATGGTTTTTGAATTCTTCCTTCTTGACTATAATAAATTTCATGTCCATTATCTGACATAAATAGTACAATTGTATTTTCAGCAATATTTTCTTCTTTTAATTTCTGCATAATTTGCCCTACACTATCATCTAACAATTTTACCATAGATGCATATTCTTTTTCAATGGGTGTCAATCTATCATCATGTACAAAATCGGGATGCACCGCAGGAATTGACACTGGACCGTGTGGTAATTGTGTTGGGAAATATAAAAAGAAAGGATTGTTTTTATTTTCAGAAATAAAGTTTAAAACTTTCTCCATAAATAAATTTTGAGAATATACCTTTTTCCCCGTCATATCATGCCGTTCTTTGTAACTTTCAGGTGTTTCTGGCTCTTTAGATTTACCAGCATTTGCGAGTAGGTTTCCTTTAATAGTTACCTTTTTCCCGTTTTCAAATAAAAATGGAGGATAAAAGCCATGCGCTCTTGAATGATCCAAATAACCAAAATAATAATCCCAACCGTGGCGTTTCATTTGCATATTACTTGTTGAAAATCCCCATTCTAATTTTCCTATTTGTCCTGTTTTGTAGCCAGCTTCTTTGGCAACTGTCCCCAAAAAAACAGCATTTTCATCAACAGGTTTTAAAACGTTGTTTATGCTTTTTTCAATTTCTTTTACTGAAATTTTTTCTGAACTTAATTGCTTGTACGCTCCTCCTAAAACAATATCAAACTTGTTTGCATGACAATCGTGAAGGCCCGTTATTAAAGACGCTCTTGATGGAGCACACAGCATATTTGCATAGGCGTTTTGAAAACGAATTCCTTGCGCTGCTAAAGTATCAATATTGGGAGTGGTTATAATTTGTTGCCCGTTTTGGCCTAACAACCCAATGCCTAAATCATCGGCATAAATTAAAATAATATTGGGCTTTTTGTTTGTGGATTTTTCCACAAGTGAAGATTTTGAAGAAATTACAGCAAGCCTGTTTTGTTTACAAGACACCAATAATAGTAACAACAGTATCAAGTAAATTTTCTTCATTTTTTTACATGTTTTTAATAAAATTCATTAAATATATTTAATTAAAAAAGAATTCTCTGTCAAATGACAGAGAATTCTAAACTAAACTCTACTTAACCAAAATATAATGAGTTATAATAATTATTTTAAAGGACTTATTTTATAGCTATAATTTAAATCTCCAGCCTTTACTCTATACTGTTCATGCGCACGTGCTTTAAGACTCCAGCTATTATCTCCTCCTACTCCTG
>JAGPIQ010000167.1 GCA_018054895.1 Lutibacter sp.
GAAAATAATCGCTCATCCATAAGTCGTGATTTTCAACAAAGAAATAAATAGGTATACCAGAGTCTTTAATTTCGGCTCATTTCCCTAAAATTCTTATAAAACCTTTTGGTACGACTGTTTTGTATTCAAACCAAAAGTCAAACAAATCACCTAATAAAAAAATTGCATCAGCATCTTGCTTAACAATATCAAGCCATTGAACGAATTTTTGTTCTCTAGGAAAACTTAATTCTGGGGTTGGAGCCCCAAAGTGTTGATCGGATGCGAAATAGATTTTCATAGATTTTCCTTATTCATTATCAGAAGCAAACCATTCAGCAAAAGAAGTTTCAGTTTCTTGTAATCTAAGGGAATGCAGTTTTATGTTGTTAGGTAAAAGATTTTTAATTTTATTAGAAAAATCGATTACCATATTTTCACTTGTAGGTTGGTAATCAACTAAAATTACGTCATGACCTCTTGATTTTAATTCGTGTGCCAACTCAATATGGGGTGTGTTTTTGTTGAAAACAGTAGCATGGTCAAACACGTCTACAATTTGTTCTTTGACAATTTTCTTTAAATCACCAAAGTCAATCACCATTCCATATTTTACATTTGAAGTGTCTTTTATGGGTTTTCCAATTACAGTAACTGATAGTTTATAGCTATGCCCGTGAACATTTTTACACTTTCCATCGTAACCATAAAGGGCATGGCCTGTTTCAAAGTTAAACTGTTTGGTAATTCTTATGTTTGACATCTTATTTAATTTAAATTTTTTCTTTCTTTTTTGCTCTGTAATAAAGTGCGTAGGCTATTCCGACTAATACAATAAAAGGTACAAATGAACCAATTAGTACTCCAATTTGATATTGACTATCCGGAGCGTCTTTTAATTTTTGCTCAACATTAACTTGTTGAAGGAAAATGATTAAACTTCTCATTTTTTAAATTTTTCTAATGCATTTTTAGTAAAATCTGATAATACTAGCCTTCCAGAAATTGCTGCTCTTTCATAAAGTAAACTGTCCCAATGACTTGTTCCTTCCCAAAGCACTTTCTTCATTTCTAATAAGGCATCGGGATTGTAAGATGAAAGTTCTTTAGTATATTCTTCAAGTCTTATGTCTAAATCTTCAATGGTTTCGAAAACTTCAGAAAATAATCCTTTTTCAAATGCCCATTTTGAAGTTTTCCAAGCGGTTGGGTTAAGAGTCATTTCTGACATGGCCATTTTTCCAATTTTTCTTGAAACAGCTGGCTCAATAACAAAAGGACCAATTCCAATAGCAATTTCAGAAAGTTTGATTTCACTTTTAGTAGTTGCGAATGAATAATCACAAGCAGAAGCTAATCCAACTCCACCTCCAACAGCTTTACCATGAATTCTTCCAATGATTAATTTAGGACATTTTCTCATTGCATTGATTACATTAGCAAATCCAGAAAAGAAGCGACTACCTTCTTCATAATTGCTTACAGA
Organism: Lutibacter sp.; assembly: GCA_018054895.1. Classification (GTDB taxonomy): domain Bacteria; phylum Bacteroidota; class Bacteroidia; order Flavobacteriales; family Flavobacteriaceae; genus Lutibacter. The sequence continues at coordinate 1,466 of JAGPIQ010000167.1, forward strand.
AAGTAATTCGTCAAATGAGGCACCTGCACAAAATGCTCCAGTTCCTGCACTTTTTAAAATAATTATAGAAACGGAATCATTTTTACTTAAAGTATTAATTTCATCGGTTAATTGTTGTAATAATGTACTTGGAAATGAATTGCTTGAGGGATGAAAAAATAGTAAAGTAGCAATGTTTCCATTAATTATGGTTTCTATAGTTCCCATTTGTAATTATCTTTTTAAACTAAAATGTGATTTAAATTCTTTTCTTATGTTGTCTTCGTTATATTCAACTTTAAACCAATAGTCAGTAGAAGGCAATAATTCTCCGTTAAATGTTCCGTCCCAACCTAAACTGTCTGGGCTCATTTGTTTCATCAATTTACCATAACGATCATAAATTGAAATTAAACCTTGATATTCTTCTGGTAAGTTAATATTCCATCTGTCGTTATAACCATCTCCGTTTGGAGTAAAATAGTTAGGATAAGTAATGGTTTGAATAGTATTTGTCAATAGTAAACCACAACCTTGAATATCTCTTACATAAATGGTATAAGATCCATTTGGCAAATTACTGAAAACAGGACTTGGTTGCCAATCTATTCCGTTTAAACTATATTCATAAACACCAAATCCTCCAATTGCTACAGCTTGAATTGTAGCTAAACCAGTAGAAAAAGCTGGCGTTAATAGTTCGGCAGTAACACTTGCTGGTTCAGAAGAAAAAGTAGCCTCAACAGAATCTGTAAAACTACATGAGGTGTCTAAATTTGTTACAGTTACTTCGTAAGTTCCAGGCGTGGTAATGTTGTAAGTTGATATATTTCCACTTGGATTAGATGGAGTCCAGGCGTAACTGTAATTTCCAGGCGTAATTGGTGTTGCATTTATAGTTTGTGAGCCAATTCCTGTTACTGGATCAATACAGATAACAAAATCATCTCCTAAATTAGTATCAGGTAATGGATTAACAATTAATTCTAAAAATGGACCTAATCCTGCACATTCAAATAAATTACTTTCTATTCGAACCCAAATAAGTTGATTGTTGGCAACTGTATTTCTGAAATTATTGATGTCAGTTATTGCATTTTGCTCCGTTTCGGCATCATTTTGATTTAAATAATATGTAAAAGTATACGATTGACCTGTAGGGAATTGGTTTGTTAAAGCAGGTTCAATTTCGGTTAAATTAAAATATCCTATTCCATCTCCATTAGGATCTGTAGCATTCAAATAATCATCGCAAACATCATCAATTGTATATCTATATGTTTGAGGAACTGTTGTAGCTGATACAACTAAATTAACTCTTGAAGTTCTAAAACAACCATTAGAATTTGTTATTCTTGCCCAAACCGTACTTCCATTAGCTGCATTGAATGCAACTTCATTAGTAACTAGGTCGTTGTTATTATTAGCTCCAGTTAAACTATTGTGATATGAAAAGGTTAAATTACTATCTGTAGAAATTAAAACATTAGCTTGAGTTAAATTGAATGTTGTGTTTGCGTCTGTATCAGTATCACATTGTTTTAAAGTAACGATAGCATTAACTACAGGTTTAGGATTAACAACTAGATTAAATGTTACAGTAAAATAACATCCGTTAGTTGTATTTGTCAATCTTACATAAATAATTCTATTCGTTTCATATATCGAAGTTATGCTGTTGCTTCCAGCTATTGCTTCTGATAAATCGGTGTGATAAGTAATGTTGTATCCAGGAATAAGAGTTGAAATTTCATTACTTTTTTGAGTTAAATCAAAAGTAACAAATCCATTTGTGTCATCTCCGTCAAGGTTGTTGTCACACAAGCTAAAATTAGAAATCACCGGTGCGGTTGGAATTGGATTGTTTGTTATTGTAACACTTGCAGAAACCGCAGGACATGCGCCACTTTCAGGTATTGTATAGGTATAAACACCAGATGAATCTAAAGCTGGATTAAAAATGCTTGTTCCAGATGCAAGTGCAGAAGACCAAGTTCCTCCAGTAGTTGTGGTAGTGCCTAATAGTGTAAATAAGTCAAATGAATTCGCGTTTACACATGTTGAATAAGTTAAACTTGTTCCCGCATTAGGAGCTTGTTGAATGGTAACATTAACTTTTACAGGTGGAAAAGTAGTTGAAATTGAGTTACAGTCTTTTGTAAATTCATAATAATAATCACCCACAATATTTATGGCGGGATCAAAAATATTATTATTTAAAGGTGCACCACCTGCAGGAACGGTCCATGTTCCGTTTTCTTCAGGATTACCTGTTATGGCTTCAAATAGATTTATGGTTTCATTAGTACATACAACAACCTCCGTATCTACTGGATTACTTCCAAATCCTGAGTAATATCCAGCAAATCCAGCAACAGAGCTAGATCCAAAAACTCCAACGGCTAAAGGTCCAGTTGATTGAATACTGGTGTTTCCATTAACACCTGAAATTCTATAAGTTACCCAATCGGTATTACCTTGAACAGATTGAGCTAAAGATGTTGGAATATTAGTTCCATTCAGGGTTAATGTTGCTGAAGTGTAGGTTAAAATCATTAAGTCAGCATTGTAAGATGTAGCTCCAATTACATTTATCTCTGGAATATTTACCAAATTCTGGAAGAAACAACTCAAAGGAGGAATAAAGTTTAAACCTGCTGTTGCCGTATCGTTTCCACCACCAATTAATTGATATGCAAAAACAGGTTTGTTTGTTTTTACGTATATGTTTCTATTTATTGTTCCCTGATAGTAAGAGTTGTCAACTAAAAAGTAGTCTCCAGCATTAATTGTTGTAATGGGAGTGGCAGAACCGTTTATGAAAATTTCTGTATTATCCTCGTCTGCTACAATTAGGGGTGATTCCATTGAGGCTAATCCGTTACCTTCAATAAAGATGTATTCGTTTCCAATTTGGGAAGATGAAACAATTTGATCTAGAGCAAAATCAGCATTATTACTTGCAATTCCTGCTAATGCATTTCCAGAGTTAACAGCAACAGGCTTGTCCGAAGAAATTAATGCTCCAATGGCACCATCTAAATTTTCAAAAGTATCGCTATAACCCGTAAAAATAATACTTTGTCCAGCATTTAATAAGAAACTTTGAGAAGCAGCATTTATAAAACCTGTACTCGTGGTAAAAATAACATTTGGATCATAATCAGACAAAGTAATATTGGTATTGTTTTCTGTTGCCATTACGCTAGCGACAAAGGATTTTCTTGGATCTGAAGATTCGTTAATAATATGTCCTAGTCTAAAGCTATTTCCTATTCCTGGTCGTCCTTTAGAAACTAACATTTCGGCGTGGTTTTGAGACCTAACTCTAAAGCTAACGTAAAAATCCTTTAGTCCATCTAATATAATTCCACTATCACTTAAAACAATGTTTACATTTTCTTGTCCAACAAACATTTTTGTATTTTGTCCAAAGCCAATATCTATAGTCAAAGGAGCACCTGCTGAAATAGTATATGGGCTTG
>JAGPIQ010000168.1 GCA_018054895.1 Lutibacter sp.
TTGCCTGCACCACACACACCTATTTTACCTTCAGAAGAATTTTTAGGAAAAAGTAGCACCAATGAATATGGCGATTTTGTAATGCAAGTAGATGATGTTGTGCGTCAAATTAGAGAAACGCTTAAAAATCAAGGTATTTCAGAAAATACATTGTTGGTTTTTACAAGTGATAACGGTTGCTCTCCAAAAGCAAATTTTGAGGAATTAGCAAATTTTAATCACGATCCAAGTTATGTTTTTAGAGGGATGAAAGCGGACATTTATGAAGGTGGTCATCACGTGCCTTTTATTGTTGAATGGCCTAAAAATGCTTTAAAAAATGTAAGCACTGACAGAACAATTAGCACCACCGATTTTTTTGCAACATGTGCTGAAGTTTCTGGTTACAAAATTAAAGATACAGAAGGGGAAGATAGCTACAGTATGTTACCCTTAATTACGAATAAAAATGAAAATGAAATTCGTGAATATATTGTGTATCATTCTATAGATGGTTCTTTTGCAATAAAGCATGGCGATTGGAAATTATGTACTACTGCCGGATCAGGAGGATGGAGTTATCCGAAACCGCAGGATATAAAAAAGGAAAACCTTGATTTACCAGCTATGCAGTTGTTTAATTTGAAAGACGATATTAGCGAAACGAAGAATTTAATAACTGAAAATCCTGAAAAAGCAGCGGAGTTAAAAGCTGCTCTAAAAAAAATAATTTTAGATGGTAGAAGTACCAAGGGAGCTATACAAACAAATGAAAAAATGGACGATTGGAAGCAAATAGAATCAATTATTAATTAATCAAAAATTGGTCTTTTTATTTTTGTTAAAGTATTAATTAGCATTATATGTAAAGTACAAAATCCAATTTTTGCATAAAAAATATGCAGGATTTATTTATTCAGCAAAAATTAATAAAATATGAAAACAAACAAAATAATGAGTGTTTTTCTTTGGATGTTCTGTATCCTTTTTTTGAACCTTAATTCATACGGACAAGAAGTAAAAACTATCAATATTTTTGTTTCAAAAGAAGGTGTGGATGCTAATGATGGGAGTAAACAAAAACCATTTGTAAGCATTTCAGAAGCAATTCAAAAAGCAACACAGTTAAAATTACAAGATACGAATGCTAGAATTGTTATAAATATACTTGCAGGGGACTATTATTTGTCAGAATCAATAGTGATACCAGCTTCATTAAGTGGAATTAGTATACAAGGAACCAAAGCTTCTGAAGTAAGTATAAAAGGATCTATGATATTAAACCCTCAATGGGAAAAATACTCTAACAATATTTTTGTGACAAGCGTAGTCGAAAACTCAGATTTCGACCAATTGATAGTGAATGGGAAATCTCAAATTTTAGCACGTTATCCTAATTATGATAAAAACAGTCATTATTGGCAAGGCTATGCTGCTGATGCTATTTCTAAAAAACGTGTTGCTTCATGGAAAAATCCAAAGGGTGCTTATTTTAATGCGTTACATTCGGGTAGATGGGGCGGTTTTCATTATATAATTACAGGTGTAAATAAAGATGGAATTCCAATTTTAGAAGGAGGACAACAGAACAATCGTATGTCAAAACCTCATGAAGAGTTTCGGATGGTTGAAAATGTTTTTGAAGAACTGGATAGTCCTGGGGAATGGTTTTTAGATAAAAAAAAGAATAAACTTTATTATTGGCCTTCAAAAGAAGTTTCAGTTAATGATTCAAAATTTGAGGTTTCAGTACTTAAAGATTTAATTCAAATAGTTGGTGCCTTGGAAAATCCTGTAAGAAATGTAACCATTTCAGGAATCACTTTTGCAAATACGGAACGCACTTTTATGGAAACATACGAGCCGTTGCTAAGAAGCGATTGGACTATTTACAGAGGCAGTGTTTTGTTTTTTGAAGGGACTGAAAATTGCATAGTTGAAGACAGTGAGTTCATGAACTTGGGCGGTAATGTTATTATGGCAAGTAAGTATAACAAAGGTTTAAAAATTATAGGAAACCATATACATGATTGTGGCGCAAGTGCAATATCATTTATTGGTGATGCTTCTGCCGTTAGGTCGCCAGCATTTAATTATAGCAAATTTGTTCCAATTACTGAAATGGATACTGTTGCAGGACCCAAAAATGAATTATATCCTCGTGAATGTTTCGTAGAAAACAATTTAATTCATCGTATAGGTAGAATTGAAAAACAAACGGCAGGTGTACAAATTTCTATGGCAATGGATATTACTGTTCGTAATAATAGTATTTATGATGTGCCTAGAGCTGGAATTAATATTAGTGAAGGAACTTGGGGAGGACATATACTTGAATTTAACGATGTGTTTAATACCGTTTTGGAAACTAGCGACCATGGCTCTTTTAACTCATGGGGTAGAGATCGGTTTTGGCTTCCAAAGCGAAATGTTATGGATAGCTTAACTACTGCAAACCCTACTATGTACAAATGGGATGCTATTAAAACTACCATTATTAGAAATAATCGTTTTCGTTGTGACCATGGTTGGGATATAGATTTAGATGATGGTTCATCAAACTATCATATTTATAATAATTTGTTGTTGAATAACGGACTCAAATTACGTGAAGGTTTCAATCGTGTAGTCGAAAATAATATTATGGTTAATAATTCTTTGCATCCACATGTTTGGTTTGCAAATAGTGAAGATGTTTTTAAACATAATATTGTTGCGGATGCATATAAAGATGTGAGCTTGAAAGGTTGGGGAAAAGAACTTGATTATAATTTTTTTGGAACAGGAGAAGCAATGTTTAAATCTCAAATTTATAATAGAGATATGCATAGTGCTTATGGAGATCCAATGTTTATAGACCCAGTGACATTAAATTTTTCGGTTTCTGAAAATTCACCTGCATTAAAAATAGGATTCAAAAATTTTTCTATGAATGAATTTGGTGTTCAAAAACCAAGTTTAAAAGCCATTGCCAAAATACCTGAAGCCCCAGTTGTTAAAAAAATATCAGAAAATAAAAAAGATATGAATCCTATTGTTTCGTGGTTAAGAAATGATATTAAAAGTGTTGAGTCAAAAGAAGAACAATCTGCTTACGGTTTAAATTCAGCAGAAGGTGTTATAATAGTGCAAGTTTTGGATAGTAGTTCTGCTGTAAAAAATAATGGTCTTAAAAAAGGAGATGTAATTTTAAGCGCTTCAGGGAAAAAGGTTAAAAATGTAAAAGATTTTATTAAAATTAATAGCGAGAATTCGAGCGATAAATTAGATTTAGTTATCATGAGAAATCAATCAGAAGAAAAAATATCAATCAATATCAACTAAAGGAAATTTATTTAGGTAGGTGAATGGATTCACATAAATACATTTAAAAACAAATCAATAATCAAATTAGTATGAATTTTGTTAATCAAAAAAACGAAATAATAGAAGTTGGGAACGGAAGAAAACGAATAGCTATGTTGATTGCTATTTGTAGTTGTTTATTGCTTAGTAATATTATACATGCTCAAAAAACAGCAAAATCGTTTGATGGAACTTGGGAATCTCTTCAAAAAATGGAAGTTCCTGCTTGGTTTGACGATGGAAAAATAGGAATTTTTATTCATTGGGGTCCATATTCTGTAATTGGTTATAAAAAAGGAGGTGCAGGTTATGCGGAACATACTCCTAAGTTTTTGTATGAAGAAGCGGAACATTATTATCCTTATATGAAAGAACGTTGGGGAGCAAATCCGCCTGATTTTGGTTATAAAGACATTATTCCTGAATTTAAAGCAGAAAATTGGAATCCAGAAGAATGGGCTAAATTATTTGCTGAGGTTGGTGCTAAATATGTGGTACTAACTGCGGAACATCATGATGGTTGGGCAAATTGGGATTCAGAATTAACACCTTGGAATGCTATGGATATGGGACCTAAACGAGATCTTGTTGGAGATTTAGGAAAAGCAGTGAAAGCGCAAGGATTAAAATATGCGCCTTCATATCATAGGGAAAGGCATACAGGTTTTTTTGCTGAAGAAAAATATGTAGTACATAGTGAACCTAGAAAAGATATTATAGAAGAAATTAAAAGAGTTCCTAAAGCAGCATCATTGTATGGGCCATTTACCTATACAAAAGAATTTGTGGATGATTATGTAGCACGTTGGAAAGAAATTCAGGAAAAATATAAACCAGACTTTTTATGGATTGATGATATTCCCATTTTTACACGTGATGGAAATAATGCAGCGGAAGGAATTTTTAAACCTGAAATACAGTATTACTATGACCAATTGCGTTTAATGATTACCGATTTTATGAATAACGGTATTCAAAATAATCAAGCAGTTTATGTAAACAATAAAGGAGCAAATAGAAATTGGCCAGATGGTGTTGGTTGTTTAGAAAAAGACAATTTAAGATTAAAAGTAATTGGCCCGAAATGGCAAAGTTGTACCACATTTGGAACTTCGTTTGGTTATTTAGCAGCTGAAGAAGACCCAAATTATCCTCACAAAAAGAAATCGGTAGAAGAAGTTATTCACGAAATGGTGGAAATTATTAGTCGTAATGGAAATTTCCTTATAAATATTAGTCCAAAAGGTGATGGAACAATTCCAGCTTGGCAAGTAGAACGCTTGCGCGCTATGGGAAGTTGGTTGAAAATTAATGGTGAAGCAATTTACGGATCACGGTATTGGAAAGTGAATCATCAAGAAAATGAAAACGTGTCTTTTACCACCAATGGTAAAAACTTGTATGCAATTAAAACGGATAAACCTTTAAATTCATTTGTTATTGAGGGTACAAAAGGATGGAAAAAGAAAGCTATAAAATCGGTTCGTTTATTAGGGTCTAATAGTAAAGTTTCTTGGAAAATAACATCAGAAGGACTTTCTATAACTCCACCAACGGATCTTGGAGAAAGTTTGTATGCTTGGGCATTTAAAATTGAGAC
>JAGPIQ010000169.1 GCA_018054895.1 Lutibacter sp.
CACCTGATTACTTTTATTTATATTAATTAGTGCAAAATATGAGGAACAGAGAAAATTAAGAAGCATTGTTCTCAAATTCAAATCAAACCGAATGGTTAAGTACTCTTTTTTCATATGATTATTTTTTTGAACTTTGATTAAAAACTTAAACGTACATTTCAGCTGTATAAACTAATCTAAATTAGTATAATGCTTAATAATTATCCAGGGTTATATAAAAAATCAAATTTCCAGGGAAAATTAACTTATCCGTGGGGACAGATGATAGTTAATTTCTTCACAAAGGTATCAAAAATATCTTATCTAATTTTACAACTTAATTGTTAGCACTAAATACTAAGCAAATGGAACAATTTACCCTCTATTTAGTATAATCACTATTTAAAAACACTAAAAAAGTTAACTAAAACACATTTCGTATTTCAGAAAACACCAAATTTAAAAACATCCTTATTTCTAACAATTATAAATTTATAGTTGTACAGCATAGTACTATTATTTTCATTTTGAAAAATTCAAAAAAAACCATTAGATTGAACCTATAGTATTGGAAAGTTATTGTTCTTTTTCAACATCATTTTAAGCAAACAATAAAAAACACCCCCAATTTAAAATCATTTTAACACCTAAAGAGTTGTTTAAACTTTAATTATTAGCAATTATACCCTTTAGATATTCGAAATATCTGAATTTTTCAATACAAAAATACTTTATGCGAAAAAAAAACATCCTTAATTTTTTAAATATACAGCAATACAGTACTTTTGCTTTTCGAATTAAAAACTAATCTTTTTTAATAAATGAAAAAAATAACAAAAGATACCTATATCAATTGGTATAAGGATATGCTATTTTGGAGAAAGTTTGAAGACAAGTTAGCGGCTTTGTACATTCAACAAAAAGTAAGAGGATTTCTACACCTTTATAATGGTCAAGAAGCAGTTTTAGCTGGAGCCTTGCACGCTATGAAGGAAAATGACAAGATGATTACAGCTTATCGTAACCACGTTCAACCTATAGGTTTAGGAGTTGATCCTAAAAGAATTATGGCTGAATTACTTGGTAAGGATACTGGTACTTCAAGAGGTATGGGTGGTTCAATGCACATTTTTTCACCTGAACATAATTTTTATGGAGGTCACGGAATTGTTGGAGGACAAATTCCTTTAGGTGCAGGATTAGCTTTTGCGGATAAATATTTTGAAAGAGATGGCGTTACCTTAACTTATTTTGGTGATGGTGCTGCACGTCAAGGTTCCTTGCATGAAACATTTAATATGGCAATGAACTGGAAATTACCAGTCGTATTTATTTGTGAAAACAACGGTTACGCTATGGGAACTTCCGTAAAACGTACTGCAAACCACGATGAAATTTGGAAATTAGGTTTAGGGTATGAAATGCCTTGTGGACCTGTGGATGGAATGAATCCTGTGAAAGTAGCTGAAGCAATGTTTGAAGCTATTGAAAGAGCAAGACGTGGAGATGGACCAACACTTTTAGATATTAAAACCTATAGATATAGAGGACACTCCATGAGTGATGCTCAACACTATAGAACGAAAGATGAAGTTGAAGAATACAAAAAAATTGATCCAATTTCACAAGTTTTAAAAGTTATTACTGATAAAAAGTATGCTTCGGCTGCTGATATTAAAACTTGGGATCAAGATGTGAAAGATAAAGTTGAAGAATGTGTGAAATTTGCAGAGGAATCTCCATATCCAGACAAACAACTTTTATATGATATCGTATACGATCAAGAAGATTATCCTTTTTTAAAACATAGATAAATGGCAGAAATAATTACAATGCCACGTTTAAGTGATACAATGACTGAAGGAGTTGTAGCACAGTGGTTAAAAAAAGTTGGTGACAAAATTGAAGAAGGAGATATTCTTGCTCAAATTGAAACTGATAAGGCAACCATGGAATTTGAATCTTTTAACGAAGGTTATTTATTACATATTGGATTGCAAGAAGGTGAAACAGCGCCTGTAGATAGTTTATTAGCTATTATTGGTGAAAAAGGTGAAGATATTTCTGCTTTATTAGCTGGAGGTGCTCCAAAAGCAGCTGCTAATGAAGTAGCTCCAACACCTACTCCTGTTGCTAAAGAAGAAGTAGCTCCTGCGGAAACGAAACCTGCTTCAGGTGCTTTTGTTGTTCCAGATAACATTACTATTGTTACAATGCCTCGTTTAAGTGATACAATGACGGATGGAACTGTAGCTACCTGGTTAAAAAAAGTAGGTGATAAAATTTCAGAAGGTGATATTCTTGCTGAAATTGAAACTGACAAAGCTACGATGGAATTTGAGTCTTTCAATGAAGGAACCTTATTATACATTGGATTAGAAGAAGGTGGAAATGCTCCTGTTGATTCTTTATTAGCTATTATAGGTGAAGCTGGAACTGATGTAACTGCGGTTGTTTCAGGATTTACAAGTGGTGCACCTGCTACACAAACTCCAAAAGCACCTGCTGCTGCAACTACACAAAAAGCTGCTGCAGAAACGACAAGTACTCCTACTGCTGCTGCAACTAAAGATACTAATAATACTACGGCTACTAAAAAAGTAAGCTCTATAAATTCTGAAAACGGACGTATTATAGCTTCTCCATTAGCGAAGGCTTTAGCGGAAGAAAAAGGCATCAACTTAGCAAAAATTGTTGGTTCTGGTGAAGGTGGAAGAATTGTAAAATCAGATATTGAAAATTACAATCCTGTAGTTGAAACTGCTCCTGCTGCTGCGACAGCTGCTGTTGCTGCTCCTGCTGGAACAATTAGTAAAACTGAGGTAAAGAACTCTCAAATGCGTAAAGCAATTGTGAAAGCTTTAGATAATTCTCAAACCATTGCTGTAAACTTTACAGTAACTATGGAAATTGATATGGACAATGCTATTGCATCTAGAGAGGTTATCAATTCAATTCCAAATACAAAAATATCGTTTAATGATTTTGTTGTTAAGGCTTGTGCCATGGCATTAAAATCTCACCCTCAAGTAAATACGGAGTGGACAAACGAACAAACTATTTATAACAACCACATTGCTATTGGTGTTGCTGTTGCTATTGAAGATGGATTGGTAGTTCCTGTAATTCCTTTTACAGACACTAAGAGTTTATCTCAAATTGGTGCTGAAGTAAAAGATTTAGCAATTAAAGCGAAAAACAAAAAATTATCGTTAGACGAAATGTCTGGTTCTACTTTTACGGTTTCTAACTTAGGGATGTTTGGTGTAGATAGCTTTACTTCCATTATTAATCAACCAAATTCAGCTATTTTATCTGTAGGTGGAATTAAACAAAAACCTGTTGTTAAAAACGGAGAAATTGTTGTTGGAAATATAATGACATTAACCTTAGCTTGTGACCACAGAACTATTGATGGTGCTATTGGTGCTGCGTTTATGAATACGTTAAAACAGTATATTGAAAATCCAGTAACTATGTTAGCATAGTTCACTTATTTAAATACTTTAAAACCCATTGTACTTGCAATGGGTTTTTTTATACCCATAAACGAAATAATTTTCAAGCGAAGGAAAAACAACAACATATTTAGCTATAAAATATAACTTTTCCTACCTTCAAAATGATAAAAAAAGGCTTTTAAGCTCACTTCATCCTTCAAATAAGCAATATATTAAACTCGCTAGGAGTTACAGTAAATTACCTCATAACGTAAAATATAAATATTGATACGTTTCATAAAGAGCTAGGAGATTGTGAAGTTAATACTGAAAGAAGAAATTGAAAACAGAATCACAAAGACAGTATTATTCTAATTAATAATTCACTCTTAATCAGATGTATTAAGGGCATAAAATTAAAAGAAAGCTTGTAATAAAAAAACAGTTACAAGAAAACTCTTGCAACTGTTTAATTAATTTGATTAATAAAAACATGCATCCATTATTCAAAACGGATCAAACTTTAAAATTGTTAAAAACCATAATAATTGGTTTCATAACTTGGATTGTCTGCATTGATCAAAGAGAATGTAGCTTGAGAGCCACCTTGTAAACCTCCTGTACCCTTAATATAATACCCTTTTTCACTACCTACCATAACTTCAATTAAAGGATCAAAAATTTGAGGATAAGTAGCTGGCCAATTAGTATCTCCTGTTAATGTAAAGTACACTTTTCCATCTGCTTTAATTTCATAGGTGAAATCATACCATATATAACCTGCACTAGTCCAAATATCCAAGTAAGATAACCCTGACCCTATATCCCTCATGTACCAACGAGTTACAGTTACACCATAGTTACTTATTAGAGATTGTGTATAGCTATCATAAAAATTAGTAAATGCTTTACTAGACTTTTGAGGTTCTAAATAATTATATCTACCATTTGCTTGAATCACTCCAAAATTATAGGGAGCTAAAGGCACACCAGGCACATTATCATATTTAATAACCGCCTTGTTAGGAGTATCCTCAAAAAGACTTGTTGTAGCATTCCATGAAAAACTGCTTATAACAGCTCCATTAATATCCAACGGTTTAATAAAATCAAATCCTTCAGGAGTTACAATTACACCTACATTAACGGTTTTTAATTGTCCATCTGACACATATGAGACAGTCGCTAATCTACTAGTATCATCGTAACTGTATGATGCTACTGCAGCACCATCAACAATAATATTTCTAAAAACAGATTTTGTTGGGTCTGAAGCTAAATTGCCCACCATATTATAAACTCCACCTAAATCCCAATCTGCTGCGGTTGCAGGTTTTATTTTAAAATTGGTAATTTCCTCGCCGTTATAACCGTTGTCAGTTTTACTTTCTAATGAAATTTCAGTAGTCGTAACTTCTAACATATTGAACACAAATTCTCCTTCATTATCATTATTATTTTCTGAGAAAATATCGTGTAAAATAGAATACGTTTCAAATACTA
>JAGPIQ010000056.1 GCA_018054895.1 Lutibacter sp.
CTATTATGCGTATTTAACACTGCCAAATATTGATGCTTTTTATACAGAAAAAAACATTATAAATATAAGTTTAGTAATAACAGAAATGTATAAGTTTTTAGTAAAGTTAGATGATTTAAGAGGTAAAGTTTGGGCGTTTTATAAAGGAAGTAATTAAACAATTTTAAAATAGAAACTATGGGATTATTTAATAAAATATTAGGAAACGCAAGTGAAGTTTCTTCAGAAAAATTGAATGAAAAATATGGACGTTTATTAGTGGATGGTGAACAAGTGGAACTTGGCTTTAAATTATTTAGAGATGTTTTTATGTTTACAAACAGGAGATTAATTTTAATTGACATTCAAGGTCTTACTGGCAGTAAAGTGGAGTATAAATCTATGCCTTATAAAAATATTTCTAGGTTTTCATTAGAAACAGCTGGTACATTTGATTTAGATGCAGAATTAAAAATTTGGATTTCGAGTGAAAACCTACCTACGGTAAGTAAAAAGTTTAATAGCAGTGTAAATGTGTATGAAGTTCAAAAATATTTAGCAAACAAGGTTATGTAGTTTTTATAACATTTACACAATTAATACAACCTATTTATGCTAAAATTATGTAAACCCGTAATTGAGTTGTAAATAGGTTTTGTGTTTTTAAAATTTCAATAAAAACAAAAATAGGTACTGTTGTTTCAATCTTAAATCCCTATTTTAGACCTCCTTAAAAAAGCTAAAATTTACACCGTAAAAATGAATCAAACCGATATAAAAAACCTCGAAAAAGAACTGTGGGATGCTGCCGATGAGCTGAGAGGAAATTCTAAATTAACAGCTGCTGAATATAAAGATCCGTTATTAGGATTGGTATTACTTCGTTTTGCGCAAAACCGTTATGAAGATGCTAAAATTCAAATAGATAAAAACCTTCCTGTAAATCCTAGAACTGGAAAAAAACGAGAAGCTAATAAAGATGATTTTGCTGCTGCAGGTGCAATTTTATTAAACGAAAAATCTAAATACGATTATTTAGCCGCTTTACCTGAAGGAGAAGACATAGCACAAGCCATAAACAATGCTATGAAGTTAATTGAGGATGAATACAAAGATTTAGAAGGTATTTTACCAAAAAGCTATCAAGAGTTTGATGATAAGTTGTTGCGAGATTTAGTACGTGTTTTTAATAAAGACGCAGTTAAAAAAGCAAAAGGCGATGTATTTGGGCGCATTTACGAGTTTTTCTTAATGAAATTCTCTATGCAAGGTGCAGGTGCGCAAGAAGGAGGAGAGTTTTTTACACCACCATCTTTAGTAAATTTAATAGTAAACTTTATACAACCTAACCACGGTATTATTCACGATCCGGCTTGTGGTTCTGGAGGTATGTTTGTACAAACTGCACATTTTATACAAGACCACGAAAATAAAAGTGTAAACGAAGCCATTACCGTTTATGGTACCGAGCTAAAAAGCAACAATACCAAATTGGCAAAAATGAACCTTGCCATACACGGTATTGAAGGTAAAATTATTGAAAGCAATAGCTTTTATACCAATCCGCATAATTTAACCGGTAAATGCGATTTTGTAATGGCAAATCCGCCGTTTAATGTAGATAAAATTGATGCGAAAAATAAGTTTTTAGCCGAAGATAACCGTTTGCCATTTGGTGCGCCATTAACAGGAAAAGGAACCATAAGCAATGGTAATTATTTATGGATGCAATATTTTCATAGTTATTTAAATGCAACTGGCCGCGCAGGTTTTGTAATGGCAAGTTCTGCTACCGATGCTGGTAATGCAGAAAAATTAATACGACAAAAATTAATTGAAACCGGCGATGTAGAATGTATAGTTTCTATAAGTAACAATTTCTTTTATACACGTAGTTTACCTTGCCACGTTTGGTTTTTTAACAAAGACAAAAAGAAAGAAAACAAGGATAAAATTTTAATGATTGATGCCCGAAATACCTTCCGTAAAGTAAGCACCACTATTAACGATTTTAGCGATGAACACTTAGAAGGTTTAACCGCCTTAATAAATGCATTTAGAAATAATAATGTCACCCTGAGCGCAGTCGAAGGGTCTCACAAAGAGAACGAACCTGCCCTGAGCTTGTCGAATGAATGGCTACAAACCCATTTCCCAAACAACAATTACCAAAATGTTGAAGGATTGTGTAAAATAGTAGACTTAGCCGAAGTTATAGAGCAAGATTACAGCTTAACGCCTGGCCGTTATGTAGGTGTAAATATTGAAATTGATATGGATTTTGACTACAAAACCCGTATGACAGAAATACATACCGAATTAGCAGCATTAAATACCGAAGCAACTACTTTAATGAACCAAATTCAATCGGTGAATTTATGATTGGATGGATGTATATTTTAGAATGTAGCGATGGAAGTTATTATACAGGTAGCACTAATAATTTAGAGTTGAGAATACAACAACATCAAAATGGTGAAGGAGCAAATCACACTAAAAAAAGATTGCCAATAAAATTATTATATTCTGAAGAATTTTCAAGAATTGATGATGCGTTTTATAGAGAAAAACAAGTACAAGGTTGGTCAAGGAATAAAAAAGAAGCATTAATTAATGGAAATTATGATTTAATAAGTAAACTTTCTAAAAATTACACTCAATTTTTGGATATAGTGACTTCGGCGGCTTCGACAGGCTCAGCCACCGAGAGCATTGTTCCGGTGCCTGAGCCTGTCGAAGGTACAGTTATTACAAACATAGTGACTATGGTGGCTTCGACAAGCTCAGCCACCGAAAATACGACAGGCTCAACCACCGAAAAAATGACAGGCTCAACCACCGATAGGAACGAAAGCACTATTCCGGTGCCTGAGCTTGTCGAAGGCAAAGGCATTACTAATTCTAAAAATAAAAAGTGAAATTATGATGGAAGGTTGGAAACGTATTAAAATAGGGGAATTAGGTAAAGTTATTACTGGAAATACGCCACCTAAAAAAGATCCTACTAATTATGGATGTGAATATCCTTTTATCAAACCAACAGATATGGATTTAGATAGAAGATATGTTACTACGTGGGATGAGAATTATTCTGAAAAAGCATTTAAAAAATATAAGAATTCATATATACCTCCAAGAGCTACTGGAGTTGTAACTATTGGTACAGTTGGCGAAAAAATATTTCAAGCAGATAGATATTGCTTTACAAATCAATCAGTAAATGTTGTAATTGCTAATGAAGATTATGATGAAGATTTTGTTTATTATTTATTGAAAATCAATTTACCTAAAGTTTTAATAGCAAATCCAGGTACGGCATCAGGAAGGCATCACGTTAGTAAATCAAATTTTTGTGCAATTAAAATTGATGTTCCAAAATCCATAGAAACCCAACGCAAAATAGCCAATATACTTTCAGCGTATGATAATTTAATAGAAAACAATTTAAAACGCATTAAATTATTAGAAGAACAAGCACAACAAACCTATGAAGAATGGTTTGTACGTTTTAAATTTCCTGGTTATGAGAATGTGGAGTTTGATGAAGAAAGTGGTTTGCCTGTTGGGTGGGAGAGAGTGAAGATTAAAGATATTGGAATTGTTGTTACAGGGAAAACACCTCCAACTTCAAAGGATGAAAATTATAATGGAGAAATTCCTTTTATAAAAACTCCAGATATGGCTAATTTTCCTTATATAACTGAAACTAATCAAACATTAAGTAAAGTTGGTGCACAAACACAAAAAGGTAAATATTTACCTAAAAACTCTTTGGTTGTAAGTTGTATTGGAAGTGCTGGAGCTTATGGTTTAGTATCAAAAGAAGCTCACACTAATCAACAAATAAATGCTATAAAATTTAATGAAGATAAATTTACATTTTACATCTATGGATTTGCTAAAAGTTTAAAAGAACTTTTAGAAGCATTAGGTAGTAATGGAGCAACAATGACAAACGTTAACAAAAGTAAATTTGAAAATATTGAAATTGTTAAACCTATTGATGATTTACTAAATAGATTTCATAATAATGTAAAAAATAATTTTGAATTGATATTAAATCTTCAAAACCAAAACCAACTATTAAAAGAAGCCCGAGATATTTTATTACCACGTTTAATGGGTGGTATAATAGATGTGGAGGAGATGTAAAAAAATAAAGCTAAACAGAAAAAGAAATAAAAATGGATAAAACACTTAATTTTTTAACAAAAGAACTAGTAGATAATGCTGTGTTGCAAATTGATAAAAACGGTATTCCTTCTAAAAGAGAAGGAACAGGTTATGCAGTAATTATAAATAATAAAAAGTACCCATTTAAATTATTGGTTACTGAAGCTGCTAAAATAGCGAAGGTAAATGTTACCTCAAACCATTTTAGTAGCAATGCTAATAACAGATTAGGTTTTGAGAAAATAACGGGTTATACAATTATTGACTTAAATGAAAAAGTGAATTTTAAAAACTTAAAAGATTTAGCTGATATTATTAATGATGATTTAGCAGAGTTTTGTTCAAAATTTCAATATAAAAGAAAGGAACTCTTAAAAATGGGAAGTGCAACAAATAGAGATAAACTTTTTATCTATCCAGACACTTCAAGGGATTGGGCAATAAACCCAGGCGGTGGAACTGAACTTCAATATCATATTTATTTAAGAAATAATAAAATAGGTTACGGACTTGGTTTTAATACACAATATGTTCCTTTTGCAAATAAAAAAACACCTGTAGATTATATAAAACCATTTGTAAATAGTTTTCTTTCTAAACCAGAATTTCAACAAAATTTAGTTCAAAATGGATTTTACTATGTATTAGGTAGTGAAGATCTTTTAAAAAATCTTGAAAATGATAAATACGTATTAATAGGTAAAGAACTAACAGTTTTAAAAAATAATGAATTGTTTGAGCTAGATTATCTTTTGTTTGAAGAGATGATTAGTGAAATTAAAGGAGTGCTTTATAAAACTTACAAAAATGTATTGCTAAATATGAACGAAGAAAATAAATTAAGCGAAAGTATTATAGAAAAAATTAAAATTTTAAAACATAAAAAACAAATTATATTACAAGGTCCTCCAGGAACAGGAAAAACATATACAGCTAAAGATATTGCAGAACAGTTTATTTTTAATGCTATTTCATCAGATAAAAAAGAGCAAAAAAAGAATTTGGAAGCTACAGATCAATTTTCATTAGTTCAATTTCATCCATCGTATTCTTATGAAGATTTTGTACGTGGTATTACAGCTAAAAGTGAAGGTGGAAATATTGTATATGAAACTGAGAATAAAATACTTGCATCATTTGCTGAAAAAGCAATGAGTAATTTAAGCTCAGTTAATAAAGACGTAAAAGAATTATCTAAAGAACAACAAATTGAACAATTGTTAATACAGTTTGCTGAAAATATTCAAAATGAAATTGATGATAAAGGAACTTATCAAATAACAAAAGCAGTATCCATTCAAGTTGTAGAAGATGATGCTTTTAGATATACAGGCGATTGGAAAACAAGTCAAAGAATGAAGTTTAAAGATTTGATTTTTGCACAATTACAAGGTGTTACAACTAGGCAAGAATTTAAAAAGTTAAATGGTATTTCTGGTCTTGCAAGTCAGCATTCTTCATATTTTATAAAGGTTCTTAATAAATTTCAAGAAGCCTTTAAAACGGAACTTGAAAAATCTCCTAATGAAACGTTAGAAAAACCTGTTTTAAAAAATTATATTTTAATTATTGATGAAATTAATCGTGCGAATTTACCTTCAGTTTTAGGCGAATTAATTTATGCTTTAGAATATCGTAATGAATCTGTAGAAAGTATTTATGGTATAGATGGCAATAACTCTATAACAATTCCAGATAATTTATTCATTATTGGAACAATGAATACTGCTGATAGAAGTGTTGGACATATAGATTATGCTATAAAAAGACGTTTTTCTTTTGTAGATATTTTACCAAATGCAGATGTTATTAATAATGAAAAATCAAAAGAATTATTTAATAAGGTTGCGGAGCTTTTTGTAAAAGAAGAGGAAGGTGAGGATGTAAAATCTGAATTTCTAGCTTCAGACTTTGAATATAAAGATGTACAATTAGGACATAGTTATTTTATTTTAAAAGAAGGAACTGAAGATGAGCAAAGTGAAGAACTTCAGATGCGATTAAACTATGAGATTGTGCCAATTTTAAACGAATATGTAAAAGATGGTTTGTTATTAGAAACAGCAAAAGATAAAATTAAAGAAATTGCCAGTTTTGAATGTTAATTTGCTAAAATATTGGGAACACGTTGATGAACCGCTAACTTTAGATTTAAAAAAGGATTTTTATCAAAAAAAATTCAAAAAAAATCATAAAGGTAATGACGCTAGTTTACCTTGTTTTACTATTGCTAAAAAAGAAGGAGAACACTATAATATTAAAGCAGGATATTTTATAGGCGTAGATTGGATAGAGAAAGATAAAACAGCATTATATGTTGCGCCAAAATTAAATGAGAAAGATAAAGAGGTAGATTATATTAAAATGTTATTTTCTTCTTTACGTCATTCAGATGTTTCAAAAGAAATAAATGAATTATTTGAAGTAAAATGGGAGCAGTCTACTATTGAAATTGAACAAAAACAAGATTTATTAACACCTTTTTTGGTAGTAGAATTTTTAAGTTTATTAAAAACTATTGTGCGTAAAGGTTTAAAAAAATCTTATTATAAAGTAGAGCATAATTTAAATAGTAAAGTAAAAGGAAAAATACTTGTTGGTAAAACTATAAAACACAATTTACTTCAAAACAAAAATTTAAATACCTATTGTAGTTT
Source organism: Lutibacter sp. (assembly GCA_018054895.1). Lineage (GTDB taxonomy): Bacteria > Bacteroidota > Bacteroidia > Flavobacteriales > Flavobacteriaceae > Lutibacter. The sequence goes on from JAGPIQ010000056.1 coordinate 6,810, forward strand.
TGATGAGTTTGGTTTAAATAATAAAGAGAACCGTTTATTAAAAAAAGCCTTGTCCTTTGTAAAAAGATATTTGCCTAATTATACGCAATTAATCGATCATAAAGATTTACAAAACACTTTTAATTACATTAATCCAGCTTTTTATGAAGTATCAGATGTAATTGATTTAAACGAAATAAAACATTCCAAAACAAATGTGTTCTATAAGGAATATGAACCTGCAATCAGATTGGCGAAGCTTATTTTAAAACGATTTGGGTATAATATTTCTAACACAGTTAAGGATAAAATTCAAACACCACCTTTTTGGATAGATATGAGTAAATTGTTTGAGTTGTATGTACTGGGTTTATTAAAAGATAGATTTCATAATAATGTTAAATTTCAGCATAAATATTATGGAAATGAATTAGACTATCTATTAAATGATGCGGATTTTCAAATGGTTATTGATGCAAAATATAAACTAAAGTATATTGATGGGAAATATGATGAGGATATACGGCAAGTTAGCGGTTATGCTCGTTTAAAAAATATTTATAGTGCATTAAATAAAGAACAAGGTGATATAATTGATTGTTTAATAATTTATCCAGACCAAGAAAAAGGTGAAAATAATTTATTAAAAGTTAATTTAAAACAAAATGAAATTAACCATTATTATGATGTTTATAAAGTTGGAGTTAAACTTCCAAGTATTTTATAAATAAATTATCACACTATAATGTGATATTCAGTATATTTAGCAATGTGTAATTATTAAAAACTACTAATATCACACTAAAGTATGATTTTAGTAGTTTTTATAAGTTTAAAAGTGTATTTTCGTACAATAATCACATTATAATGTTATTTTCAGAGATAGGAAACACCATAAAAACACGTAGAAAGCAATTACGCATAACCCAACCAGACCTTGCGGAAATGGCAGAAATTAGCGTAAATACGTTGTATAAAATAGAACGTGGTCAGGCAAACCCAACCTTAAAAGTATTAGAAAAAATTCTAGCTATTTTAGGAATGGAAATTCAAATAGATGTTAAAAAAACACAGTAATAAATGAGAGCTGTTGAGGTGTATAGAAACAATAATTTGGCAGGTATTTTAACAGAAACCAGCCAACGAAACTATGTGTTTAAATATAACAACGCTTATTTTAATAATACGCAACAACCAGCTGTAAGTTTAACCTTGCCCAAAACCCAACAAGAATACCAGAGTACCATATTATTTCCATTCTTTTTTAATATGTTAAGTGAAGGTGTCAATAAAAAAATACAAAGTTTACAATTAAAAATTGATGAAAACGATTATTTCGGTTTGCTAATGGCAACTGCACAGTTTGATACTATTGGAGCAGTTTCAATAAAACCACTGTAAAAAAATGGACGTACATAATTTAAAATATTGCCCAGGAACATTAGCAGAAGGTTATACTACGTATAGCAATACTTGTTTGCGTAAAGTTTTTATGGGGAAAAAAGTAACACATATATTACCATACAATACACCACAAAACAGCGAAGAAATAAACCAGTTATTTATTGAAAATCGCAAACGTATTTCTATTTCTGGTGTTCAGGAAAAATTGAGTTTGGTATTGGAAAAAAACGTACTTCGTTTAACAAAACCAACGGAGCAAGGAACGTATATTTTAAAACCTATTCCTAGAGATTTATTAAAAGTAGACCAAGTGCCAGCAAATGAACATCTAACAATGCAAATTGCCAAGCAAGTTTATAAAATAAATACGGCGGAAAATGCACTTATTTTTTTTAATAATGGTTCTCCAGCGTACATTACCAAACGTTTTGATATTAAAAAAGATGGAACCAAGTTAGGCAAGGAAGATTTTGCATCATTAGCAGGGAAAACTACTGAAAATGGCGGCGATAATTTTAAATATGAATATAGTTATGAAGAGATTGCCACATTAATTAAAAAATATGTACAAGCATATACGGTAGAAATTGAGAAGTTTTATGCTGTTTGTATCTTCAACTATTTATTTAATAACGGTGATGCACATTTAAAAAACTTTGCATTATTAGAAACCGATAAAGGTGATTATTTATTAAGTCCTTTTTACGATTTGCTAAATACGCATATTCACGTAAATGATACGGCAATGGCATTAGATGAAGGTTTATTTGCCAATGATTATGAAACGGAGAGTTTTATAAAAAATGGTTTTTACGCCTATGATGATTTTTATGAGTTTGCCTTAAAAATTGGAATTAAAAAAAGTAGAGCAATTAAAATACTTCAAAAATTTTGTGCTGTTCATCCATTAGTGGAAGAACTGGTAAAACACAGTTTTTTAAGTGAAGAAGCTCAAAAAATATATGTAGATTTATATCACGAAAGATTAAAAGCACTAAATTATTCATATTCAAAACAGCTATGAGTTACGAATATTCCGAAGATGGCTTAATAGAACAAGCTACACAAGATGTTTTAGAAGAATTAGGATGGCAAGTTGTTACAGCTTGGCAAAAGGAAACTTTTGGAGAAAATGGGTTGTTGGGCAGAGATAATAAGTCCGAAGTTATTTTAACGCGCTATGTTTTACAAGCGTTAGAAAAATTAAATCCAGGATTACCATCAACAGTTTACCAACAGGCAATTGAACAAATTGAGCAAAAAGTTGCGGATAAATCCTTAGGAATAATTAACAAAGAAAAATATCAGTTATTTAAAAATGGTATTCCGGTTAGTTACACCAATAACAAAGGAGAACTGGTAAAAGAGAAATTAAAAGTTTTTAATTTTAATGAATATACAGCTAATAACTTTCTAGCTGTTCGTCAATTAGAAGTGGTAGGTGAATTGTACAATCGCAGACCCGATGTGGTTTGTTTTGTAAATGGTATTCCATTAGTTTTTTTAGAATTAAAAGCACATCATACAGACTTACGAAATGCGTATACCGATAATTTAAAAGATTATAAAGATACAATTCCTCATATATTTCATAGCAATGCATTTATCATTTTAAGTAACGGAACCGATGCCAAAGTGGGAACTGTAACAAGTCCGTTTAAATATTTTTTAGATTGGAAACGTATTGAAGAAGATGAAGAAGGTGTTGTGAGTTTAGACACGATGTTGCGTGGTACTTGTGATAAAAATAGGTTGTTAGATGTTTTTGAAAATTTTCTATTGTTTGATGATTCTCATGGAGATGTTGTAAAATTAATGGCGAAAAACCATCAATATATTGGTGTAAACAAGGTATTAGAAAATGTTGAAAACATTAAAGAATTACAAGGTAAATTAGGTGTTTATTGGCATACTCAAGGAAGTGGGAAATCCTATTCAATGGTTTTTTTATGTGAAAAAATTCACAGAAAATTAGGAGGAGCCTATACTTTTTTAATTGCAGTTGACAGAACCGAGTTAGAAAACCAGATTTATGATACTTTTTCGGGTGTTGGCGTTGTAAATGATAAACATATAATTGCAGGTAAAAAAAATGGTTTATCAGGAAGAGAGCATTTAAGAGAGCTATTATCAGAAAATCACAGATACGTTTTTACCTTAATTCATAAATTTTCAATTGACCCAAAATTAGAAACGGAATTTCCGCTGATTACAGACAGAAAAAATATTATAGTAATTTCTGATGAAGCTCATAGAACACAATCAGGAACTTATGCTCGTAATATGCGTTTTCACGGATTGCCAAATGCATCTTATTTAGGTTTTACAGGAACGCCAATTATTAAAGAAGAGGAGGAGTTAACCAAAAATATTTTTGGAGAATATGTATCTATCTACGATTTTAAACGCGCCATTGAAGATGAAGCAACGCTACCATTACGTTATATAAATAAAGGGGAAAAACTTCAAATTGACAATCCAGAATTGGATGAACGCATGGCTGAGGTGTTGGAAAATGAAGATTTAGAAGATGACCAAAAGAAAAAGTTAGAATATTTATTCAATAAAGATTATCCAATTTTAACTGCTGAGCCTCGTTTAGATGCCATTGCAAAAGATTTAGTGTGGCATTTTAATGAAAGAGGATATCAAGGTAAAGCAATGTATGTTGCCATAGATAAGCCTACCGCAGTAAGAATGCATCAATTAATTTTGAAATATTGGCCTGAATATTTGGCAGAACTTCAAAAAAGAATAAACAACGCTGAAGATCAACAGGAAGCGCAAGAATTACAACGAAAATATAATAAGGTTGCAGAAGTTGAAGTGTGCGTTGTGGTAAGTAGTGAGCAAAATGAAGTAGATAAATTCCGTAAAATGAATTTAGATATTGAAACTCACCGTAAAAAAATGGTAGAACGTAATTTAGAAAAGGAATTTAAAGATGAAGAAAATCCATTTCGTTTAGCCATCGTTTGTGCTATGTGGATTACTGGTTTTGATGCGCCTTGTGTTTCAACTATTTATTTAGATAAACCAATTAAAGGGCATACACTAATGCAAACAATTGCACGTGCCAATCGTGTGTATGATGATGAAAAAGAGAATGGATTAATAGTAGATTATGGCAATGTTTACAAGCAATTGGAAAAAGCTTATTCAGTTTATGGTGAAGGATCCAAAGGAAATGGAGATGGAAGTGGTAATTCAAAACCAGTAGAGCAATTAATTGAATTAGAATTTGAATTAAAGGCAGCGATTAATGAAGTAAAAAGCGAATTAAAATCAAAAAAGTTTGAACTTTCCGAATTGATTGAAGCAAAGCCAATGCAAAAAATAGCAAAATTAAAAGATGCTATTGAATGTATTTGTTTGAATGAAACTACCAGAACTACTTTTGAAATTATGGCTAGAAATGTATTTAGAAAATACAAAGCTTTATTTCCTGAAGAACAGATTAAACCATATGTAAAAGACTTTAATGCTATTGAAGCCATTTATAATCAATTAAATCAAAAGGTAAAAACGGCTGATGTTACAGAGATTATGATGGAGTTACAAGCTATTGTAAGCAACAGTGTCCATTTAAAAGAAAATGAATTAAATGAAAAAGACGGTGTATATATTGATTTAAGCACATTAGATTTTGAAAAGTTAAAAGCCGCTTTCAGTAAAATGCAACGTAAAAACACCTTAGTTTTTGATTTACAACAGGCAATTGATACAAAATTGCAGCAAATGATGAAAGAAAATCCGTTAAGGCTTGATTTTTACAACCGATACAAAGAAATTATTGAAGATTACAATAAAGGAAAAGATTTAGAAGATACCGTAAAAGCCTTTGATAGTTTAAATAACTTTATTCAAGATTTAACAAAAGAAGAACAACGGGTTGTAAAAGAGAATTTAAAAGACCAAGAAACACTAGCTATATTTGATTTGTTAATTGAAGGTAAAAAGTTAGCAGGAAAAGAACTGAAAGCTGTTAAAAAAGTAGCTCAAGAAACTTTGGATAAGCTAAAGCTTGAAAAGTTAAAAGTTGAGCGTTGGAGAGAAAGTCGTCAAATTAGAGCACAAGTAAAAAACTTAATCCATGATAATTTATTATGGTTACCTGAAAACACGTATTCAGATGTTGATGTTGATCAAAAATCAACGGTGGTTTATCAACATATATACACTAATTATTACGGTGGAGGTAATAGTGTTTATCAGCAGGGGAGTTAAATTGTAGATGATATAGTACTTCTATTGAATAAATAATTCTTCAATAGGTTACTAAATTAGGGTGTAATGGCGCCATTATTAAATATTACGACACTATCCTAATATTATTCTATAATTAATTATGCGTCAAACAAACGTTCGTTTTACGTACAATATTTTTTAATTGCTTCCGAACTCAAATTAAAAACAGTACTTAATAAAAATTCTTCTGCTTCTTTTTCAGAAACAAGTGGTTTCTTTTTAGCCTTAGCCTTTAATTGGTTAACGGTTGCAACGGCAACGGTTGCAACCGTTGTGTTGGTTGTTGCAGTTGATTTCGTATTTTCTGTGCTTATCTCAGGTTGTTGAATTTCAGTTGGAGGTAAATTTGTGAAATCAGATCCATACAGCTCAAGTCTTGAAAGTAAATCCGGAATTAATACCAGTATTAGTTCAGGTAAATTATAATAATCTTTTAGTTGAATTTGTGTTTTTTGATAAAAATGGTCAATTAATTCAATAAAATGAGTTTTATATGTTGCACTTTGAATACCAAATAAACCTATCGTAGTAGTATCAATATTTTTCTTGTTGTATTTGGTTAAATTCAGAAATAACCATTCCGCGATAGCAGTGTAAAATTCAACTTTTTCAAAATATTTTTTAAGAATATAATTAAATTCAAAATCATCTAATTCCTTTTTTAATTGTAAAAGCAGAAAAATATTATTTTCAAGTAATTTTGGTTTTTTAACAATTAGGTCATTAAATAGCTGTTTTTCAAAAACACAGAAGCCTAAATGAACATTTAAAATAGTTAAATCATCTAAAAAATTATCTGGAATTTGGCCTTTTATGCTGGTTAAAGAGTTTTTAGAAAATATAGCGCTAGGAATATAAAAAGCAACGTGGTTTATAGTTGTTTTTATTAAGATATCGAAATTAGCATCTAATGATTTTTTATCCATTTTTAATGATTTGTTTTGATTTCTTATTTTAACATTTCGGAATAATCTGCAGGTAATTCTGCATCAATATCTCGCAAATATTTTCGTAATGCTATTATGGTTGAGTGGCCAGTTATCAACATTAATTGCCCTTCAGCTATTGCAGGTGAAGAATCTTGAACCAATTTTCTATATAATTTGGTAATATAAGTGTGTCTAAAACTATACATTGTATAATCTGTTCCAAGGTTAAAATGATCTTTTACAACCGACTTAAATCTTTTTGTAAAGTAATCTCTCCTATTTTGCACTGTGGTTTGCCATTCTCCACCAATTTTATCAGGAGTAAATAAAACTAGGTTTTTATCTAATTGAGATAGGTCTGGAAGATCATTAATTAGTAATTCTGGAATTATTTTCGTTTTTAACGGGCTGTTTTTTGCTTTAAACTGTAAGGTCTTGTTATGCAGGTTTAAATCTTCCACATTTAATCTACATACTTCAATAGGTCTTAGTAGATTATATGAAATGAACTTTATAAAAAGCAATAGGACAGGGTCTTTTTCTTCTAAATAATTAAAGATTTCTTCTTGTTTTTCGTTGGTATATGTTTTATTCCTCTTTGGGATGCTTCTTAACACTGAAATATTTTTAATGAAATTAGTAGTAATGATTTCATTATCTTCTAATGTTTGAAAAATACTACTTAATTCAACTCTTGTGTTGTTTCTTGTCCTTGCGCTGGTTCGCAGTAATATGTCATTTAAAAATTGCATGACCATTTTTTTAGAAAGCTGGTTGATGTTTTTTACTTCAGGGAAATTTTCAGTAATAAATAGTTGAAAAGTATTCGTTTTCCCTAAATAAGCTTTGTAAGTTGAATAACTAACTGTTTTTTCTTTTAAAGTTAGAGCAAAATCAATAGCTTCTTTAATGGTTGTTGAATTAGTATCGTCTGTTGCAACGGTTGGATTAGGGGTTAGGACTGTATTATTTGAGCTATCTCTAGGTATTTCATTGATTTCAACAGATTCAACAACGGTTGCAACAACGGTTGCAACAACAGGTTGAACAGAATTTTGAGTAATAATTGTGTTATTTATAGAAGTTTCAGATGTTTTTGTTTTTTTTAAAAGCTTTGTGTTTTCTTCAAAAGGATTGAATCCAGCTTTTAAAAGTTGCACTAATTTTTTTCGGTAAATAATTAAAACGGATAAACGTTCTTCTTTGGTTTTAAAAACATTGGATTTTCCGTAAATGTTTTTCATTCGTTGGAGTTTTCCTGTTTCTGGATTTCGATACGAGAAATAAATATACCAACGCTTGTTTAAATTACCTTTAGCATTGTAGATTTTTGGAGTAGAGAAATTCTTCTTCATTTGCAAATCGTGTTCCAAATCGTGTTCCAAAACGTGTGCATTTTGGTACTCAAAGGTAAGGAATTCATTTAAATTGAACATAAAAAAAACGGTTTAGACAATCTAAACCGCTTAGTTATTCACTTTTTGCTTTGTAGCGTGATCCAGAATTGAACTGGAGACCTCCGGGTTATGAATCCGACGCTCTAACCAACTGAGCTACCACGCCATTTATTGAGGGTGCAAATATAAAACTAAAAAAGTTATTATAGCAAATTAAAATGCTAATATTTTTTAATATTTTAATTTTTTTAAAATGGATTAATTATATATATTGTGCGTTCAAAATTAAGAGATGTCAACAAAAATAAAATTTGAAATAGAATTCCCTATTCATGCGTCACCACAAATGCTATATCAGTACTTTGGCACGGCTTCGGGCTTGTCGGAATGGTTTGCAGATAACGTAAATTCAAGAGGTGAAGTGTTTACTTTTATATGGGATGGATCAGAAGAAAAGGCAAAAGTACTTCAAGAACGACCAGGTGAAAAAATTAAATTTAGATGGTTAGAGTTAGAAGATGAGAAATCTTACTTCGAATTTAGAATTGAAGTTGACGAAATTACCCATGACGTTTCGTTAATTGTGACTGATTTTGCGGAGGAAGATGAAATAGAAGAATCAAAAATGTTTTGGGAAAACCAAATTGATGAATTAAAGCATACTATTGGAGCGTAATACTATATTTCGACAATAAATACATAGAAACCTTGATTTATTCAGGGTTTTTTTATGTAGTTTTGTTTCCTAAAATAATAAAAATGATCAATTTTAACAATACATTAATTGCAGCCACTACCAATTTATTAAGTATTAATAATAGAGCTTTTAAATATGGCGATGGCCTTTTTGAAACTTTAAAAGTAATGGATTTAAAAGTGTGTTTTTTAGAAGATCATTATTTTAGGTTAATGGCATCTATGCGAATGCTTCGATTTGAAATACCATTGAACTTTACTATGGAGTTTTTTGAACAAGAAATAGCACGTACTGTGGAAGCAAACAATCTGCAAAATGCACGTATTCGGTTTTCAGTTTATCGGAAAGATGGTGGTTTGTACAATCCACTAACTAATGAAGTGGATTATGTAATTGAAGCATCTGAACTTAACATTGCTGAAAAAGAAGTATATACGTTAGAATTATTTAAAGACTATTATATATATTCGGGCTTGCTTTCGACTTTAAAAACAACCAATAAATTGATAAATGTATTGGCAAGTATTTATGCAAACGAAAATGAACTTGATAATTGTATTTTAGTAAATGAGAAAAAAAATGTGGTGGAAGCCATCAATGGAAATATTTTTTTAGTTGTTGGAAACACCATTAAAACACCTGCATTAACGGAAGGCTGTATAAAAGGTATTATTAGAAAAAAAGTAATAGAGATACTTGAAAACCATAAAAATTACACCATTGAAGAAACAGCTATTTCTCCTTTCGAACTTCAAAAGGCGGATGAATTGTTTATTACCAATGCAATTGTTGGAATTCAAGCAGTAAGTAGCTATAAAAAAACGAATTATGCATCTGAAGTTTCAACTGAAATAAAAACGTTGCTAACTCAGTTAATTTAGTTCTGGATCTACAGGCGCATTTGCCCAAATTTGGTATTCACCACCGATGGACATTAACTGATTTTTCCAAAATGAAGAACTATCCACATTAAAAATATTTGGATATTTATTGGATAGAATCAACCAAGAGGCTTCATCAATTTCGCTTTCTAATTGATCTACCGACCAACCTG
>JAGPIQ010000170.1 GCA_018054895.1 Lutibacter sp.
CGCACAGGGCTAAATTATACCCATTTTCGTAAGAGTTGCATAATGGGTTATGAATTTTTTTGCTTTTTAGCAAGTCGATAAAGTTTTTCATTTTGTTTGATTTATGTTGTTAAATTATTTTAAAATTATTTATGTAATCTTCGTCTAAAGGTGTGTGAGTCCTGTATTCAGCGTCCATTTCGGGAGTGATAACCTGACCATGAAAATACATTTGATAGTCATAAGTCCATTTTGCGATCGCTTTTTTACGGCGGTTTTCAGTTTCCCTTTTTTGGTTTTCAATTTCCTGCTCCGTTAAAACTTTGTCGTAAAGATGTTTAATATCTGTTTCGCCGGTTCTTACTAAACTGTTTTGTTTACTTCGTTGGTTTATAACCTGTTGCTCGTGAATATCGGAACGCTCTGCAAGGTAAATTTCCATCGCTTGGTAAATAGTTGCCATGTCAAACCTGTTGTAATCCTTGCCGTAAATACCCTTTTTGTAATTGGTAAAAAATACTTGAAAGTCCTCAGGTTTTAGGAATTGAAAGTCTTTTATCATTTCGTCAGCCATGCCCATCACTTGGTCTTTGGTTGGTTGATTTACAGATATTGCCTTTACGCAATCTTCTATCATCATGACTAAAAATATCTTTACCGATGCTTTACCTGCCGTGTTTATCAGTTTGTTGATAGTTGGGTATGTTGCGTGGTCAACCGTTACCTGTGGTAGGTTAATATCGGATTTCTTTACGTGCTGAAAGATAACTGCCGCTATCTCAGTTTCGTTTTTAATCTCTGAAATCTTCGGCAGTATAGACTCTGTCTGAAACTTTTGGATCTCGTTTTCCATTTTTTATTCCGTTTACTATTTTTGATAAATGTGTATTGATTGATTTGAAACTTCCGTAAAATTTGGCGTTTCCGTCTTGTTTGATAAATTTTATAATCCCGTCGAATGTTACTCCTAACTCTTCGAATTGTTCGCCTGTGATGTGTTCTAATGCTTTTGTGTTTAAAATCTTTTGGCATACCTCCCGCAAATCGGGCAAATCGGTTTCTGAATAAAAGAGGTCGGCAGAAGTCCATTTTTGTTTTATCATGACTAAAGGATAAAATCCCCCTGCACCCCCTTTATCTGTATTTGTATCTTTATTTTCATTTATATTTTCATCTTCCATATGGTTATCCATATGGTTTTGTTTAGGTTTATCATTAGGTTTACTATTTTTTTTAGGTCTACCACCCTGTAATCCATTGTTGCGGCGACTTTCCGTAAAATTATTCCTTAAAATTATTTCCTCCCGCAATCTTTTATTAAAAAAAGTCCCGTCCGCTTCCTGTAAAAATTTACTCATTACATCAACCGAAACAGAACCTACTAATAACCTAATGGTTTTTTCACTCAAAGAACCTTTTTGATGCTGGACGCAAAGCAATGTTATATACTGCCCCCGCTCCTCCATTGTAAGGTCGGACACTCCACTAAGGAAGTCGGAACTGTAAAATAAAAATGCAGGGTCTTTAGCCATAATAAACCTGAACATGAAAGGGGAGACGTAACCAACGACGGAAGAGTCTACCCCTGACAGTTCATTATTTTAAGTAAAATGTAAATTTATTATTCATTGTCGTTGATTACAAAGGCAATATTACAACCCTTTTTCGGAATTTGCAAGTTAATTTTAAAATAATTTAGCAGATAATTCATTTTTAAATCTGTCATTTACCCCTGCCATATTTGCAATAGCTTGTTTAAAATAACTATCTTTCAACTCAATACCGATTGCCTTTCGTCCTAATGAAACAGGCGAATAAACCTCAGAGCCAACTCCCATAAATGGAGTTAATACAACCTCACCATTGTTGCTGTAAAGCTCTACTAATCTATCAATAATGTCAAGTTGTAAAGGGTGAACGTGTTTCTCATCATCTTCCTCTTTTGTATCTTTGAACGGTAAAATATTGTCATTCCTTATGTCATCCCATACACTACTTGCATACCGTTGCCAAATTATTTGACTTAATTTATTTGATAAATGATTATCTTCTAAGTTATTAGCATCTGCATATTTTATTTTTATATGCTCCCATTTACCGTATTTTTTTTCCATAGCTGGGAGTAGCGGAGTTTCTCCATAGTAATTCTTAAAGCCTGACTTATTAGTAACTTTTACTTTATTTTCTCCAATTTTCTTAAATATTAATACATAATCAGGAATTGCGGTAAAACACATAGTTGAGTCCTCGGCAATATTTTTGTGCATTAAAGACCTTACCATGGTTCTCATTCTAACCTCTAAAGGTTCTTTCCAAATTGTTATTCTATTGTGAAATGAAAAGCCGTGCTTTTTATGAAGTTCTATAATTTCGTGAGGAAAGTCATAAATTATATGTCTTGTTGTATCGGTTAATATATCTTGGCAGTGGACGGCATTAATTCTTCCGGGCTTTGTTACTCTTGCCATTTCTTTAACTAAATATTCATATTGGCTTATAAATTCCTCTTTAGAGTTGCAATTACTAAAGTCTTTTTCAGAACTCGAATAATTATAAAGACCTGCAAAAGGAGGTGAGTAAACCGATAAGTCAATACTATTAGCTTCTAAAGTTGCCAATACATCCATACAATCACCATTGTAAATTGCATAGTTCTCTGTAATTTTTTGATCTTTTACTTTGTTTTCCATAATTTAAAATTTAGGTTTTATGATTTCTTTTGTAAATTCTTTTTTTGATAAATTAACAGCCCCGTTAATATTTGATTGAATTAATTTATTAAACTCAATAGCTTTATTAGTCTTATAAAGTAGTGTGTCAATTACTCTTTTTTGTCCATCTGATAAAACTAAGTCAACCGTTACATCCTTTTTTTGTCCGAACCTCCAAAACCTTCTTATTGACTGGTAATATTGCTCGTAACTCCACGTCGGGAAATATACAGTATGGTTACAATGTTGCCAGTTTAATCCGAATGAAGTTATTTTTGGCTTTGTTATAATTCTTTTAATATTTCCATTTGCGAAATTTAACAATATATCTTCTTTTTTTTCAATAGTCATACCTCCTTTTAATTGCACTGCATCTTTATCAAGTTCGTCTAATAAATCACCCTCATCATTAAAATTGCACCAATATACAGATGTTTTATTTTCAGCTAATTCAACAGCTTTTTCACACCGTTCTTTGAATGTCCCCTTTTGCTCCTCACGAACTTCGCTCATTGTTTTAGCGATTCCGTTAAACATCATTATTTGCCCGTTTATAATCCAATTCTTTTCATTTTTTACAAAGATTTTATTTTCAATTAATTCAGGTAAAACGTATCTATCGTCAGAAAATCCTAAATCAGATGGTTTTTTAATTGAGATACTCCATTGGTTAAGCCATGAGAAAAACTCTACTTTAGCATGTGGTTTTAAATACCATTTAGTTCCGATGTCCTGAGGGCGTATATTGTTTTCGTTGTTGGCAAAAAACTTTGTCAGCATGTCCATATAAGGCAAATACCCTAATGCTTCGCTACTCGTCCCAAATTCTATGTAATCGTTTGGGGCTGGGGTTGCTGTGGATAAAAACCGATACGGTATTTTTCTTACAAAGGATGTTATATGTCCTTTTATTTTACCGTCAAAGTTTTTTAAAATACTACTTTCATCTAAAATAACACATATAAAATCTTCTGAATTAAAGTAGTGTAATCTTTCGTAATTACAAATAACTATTTTCTTAGTGTGTTTACCTTCTTTGCTATATTCAATATCATCAATCCCTAATTTCTCAGCTTCTAAGATAAATTGAAATGCAACCGCTAAGGGAGTTAATATTAATACTTTTTTATTGGTTGCGTTAATTATGTTTTTCGCTAAAGATAATTGGATTAATGTTTTACCAAGACCAGTATCAGCAAAAATAGCTATCCTGCCTTTTAACATTGCTCTTTCAATTATATACTTTTGAAAATCAAAAGCTATGTCAGGAATGTAATTTGCTTCAAATCCGAAATTTCCTAACGTATGTTTTTTTCTCTCTAAAAAATCTTTATATTCCATAATAAAAAAACCTCCAATTTTCCACACGTTGCAGGTGCTTCAAATCAAAGGTTAAATAATAAGTTAGAAATTGATACTGCAACTATCATGTTGTAAAATTAATTAATTGTTTTTTATTATTCAAATTTCCGCCCCGATAAATTTTTCCGTCATTGCCATTTCTTCGGAGTTTACTTCACCGATTGAAATTTTACGCATTATCGCATCCCGCCCATGAATTACTGTTGAATGGTCGCGCCCTCCGATTAATCTACCGATATGGTTTAAACTTAAAGACTTTTCGCTAAAGATATAGAAAAGAATATGCCTTGCCCTTACAATTTCGGTCTTTCTACATTTTCCCATCACTTCGTCAGCCGTCACACCGTAATAAAGACAAACGCCGTTTATAATATCCGATACCGTTTTAGCCGTTCCTTCCAGTTGTTGAAGGTCGCCACCGTTGGTGAATTTAATAAACATTCTTTCGTGTCGCATGGATAAGATTTTATACCGGTGCTGCAGTTCCTTGTATTTTCTTTGCAGGTTCGTGTCGTTGTTATCTTTTTCGATCCTGAGTAAATTGCTTTTTTCGGCTTTAAGTTTTTCTATCAGTTCACCACGTTTGTAGTATTCGTTGCGGTAAAAGTTTAGGTCGTTGCCGAGTTTGTCGGTGCTGCATTTAGGTTCGGACTTCATTTGCCCTGATATTATTGTTTGCATAGTTATAAATGTTTATTAAAATATCGTGTGATAAATATTGTGAAAATTGTTAGGAGAATGAAGGCTATTAATCCGTTCATTTTACAATTTCAAAATCGTTTTCCTGAATTTGTTTAATTAACTTTTTA
>JAGPIQ010000057.1 GCA_018054895.1 Lutibacter sp.
AAAGTCATAAATTATAGTTTATTGCTAATTACCGTTCTAACGATATCTACCGCCACAGTATTAAAGCGATCATTAGGAATGATAATGTCGGCATAATTTTTTGTAGGCTCTATAAATTGCTGATGCATAGGTTTTAAGGTGGTTTTGTAACGTGTTAAAACCTCATTAATATCTCTTCCTCTTTCTTCAATGTCACGTCGAATTCTTCTAATCAAGCGTTCGTCTGTGTCTGCGTGTACAAATATTTTAATGTCAAATAACTCACGTAATTCTTTACTGTTGAAAATTAAAATACCTTCCACAATAACCACTTTTTTAGGATGGGTAATAATACAATCTGAAGTGCGATTGTGAGTAACGAATGAATAAATAGGTTGTTCAATGACTTCCCCTTTTTTTAGTTGTTTAATATGAGAAACTAATAACTCAAAATCAATGGCTTTCGGATGGTCAAAATTTATTTTTGTACGCTCTTCATAGCTCAAATTAAAAGTTTCGTTATAATATGAGTCCTGTGAAATTACACATACTTCATCTACAGGTAATTCATTTAAAATCTGATTTACAACAGTTGTTTTTCCGCTTCCAGTACCTCCGGCAATACCAATAATTAGCATAATTATTTCAAATTTGTTTCAAATGCGAAATTACAAAATTAAAGTAGTATAAAAATACGGCTCAATATAAAATGTTAGGGAATTTTGTAGAAATAAAAAAGCCTCTTCAATTTGAAGAGGCTTTTTTGAGCCGATAGAGGGACTCGAACCCACGACCTGCTGATTACAAATCAGCTGCTCTAGCCAGCTGAGCTACATCGGCTTATTAGCGGTGCAAATTAAATCACTTTCTTAGAATTTACCAAATTTTTTTTTACTTATTTTTCAAAAAAAATAATTTTGCTTTTTTAATGTTCATTTATAGCTATTTAACTATACAATTATTTAAAAATGTAAAATTAAAATTGTATTTTAGAGTAAAGAGTAAAGCTTTTTTACAACAAGCAGGGTTTTTTGTGACCTTTTAGGTAAATAAGTGTCTAACAACTAAAGTTTAATACTAATTATAATTTATGAAAAAAATAATTTTAGCGGTCATATGTATTGGAATTCTATTCAATGTGTCAGCCCAAAAAAAAGAGAAATTAAAAGGAAATAAAGTTATTACGGATGTTTTTAACACGCTTAAGGGTTTTAATGCTGTTGAGATTGGTGATAATTTAACGGTTTCAATTTCACAAACTGGGTCTACAGGGTATCATTTGTTTGCTGATGAAAACTTAATTTCAGATGTTAATATTCAGGTAGTTGATAGTGTTTTAAAAATTTCAACAACATCAAATATTACATCAAGTAAAAAGCTAGAAATTAATTTAACTGTTGCTGGGCTTGAAAAAATTACCTTAAGAGAAGATGCAAAATTAGAAGGGCAGGGGCGATTGAATTTACCTAGTTTAACAATGGTAGCTTATGATGATGCTAAATTTAAATTAGAATTAAATGCTAATAATTCTTATTTTAGAATGACAAAGGGAGTAAAAGGGGAATTAATTTTATCTGGAGATAAATCGGTAATGATGTTTGATGATAAGTCATCTGTAAAAGGAGAGGTGCATTTAAAGGAGTTGGAAATTAAAATGAATGACAAATCCGATTTAGAATTATTAGGGGATGTAACTGACTTGAAATTTGTTGGTGCGAGTAATACTTCTTTAAAAGGAAAAGATTTAAGAACTACAACTACAGATTTGAATTTGTCAGATGGTTCAAATGCGCATGTGGATACTAATAAAATGTTAACTATTAATGCACGAGATAATAGTTCAGTATATGTATATGGGCAACCTGAAATAAAAATAGAGTGCTTTAAAGATAAAGCCCAAATAATTAAAAGATAAATAAAAGTAGATAAGTTTAAGTAAGTAATTAAACCTGTTTTAGATATGTGTTAAATAATTTTAAAACAGGTTTTAACGTGCTTTTTTAGTCCTTTTTGATAGATTCTCTTTAGATATGCACTTTATGAAAGGTAAGATTTGGACGTTTAAAATTTGAGTGATAACCAAGATATTTATTTGATATTTGTAAGATGAAAACAAAAACAATTATAGCAATCCTTTTTATTTCCATAATAATTATTTTTTCGTTACAAAATTCCGAAATAATTGACGTTAATTTTTTATTTTGGAAATTGAGTATTTCAAGAATATTAGTAATTTTAGGAAGCTTTTTGATTGGGATTTTGGTTGGGTTATTAATGTCTATCAAAAAGAAAAATGCCAATACAATTTAATGTTTAGTCATTTTTTTAATAATTATAATTTCTAATATTAGGGTATTTTAGTAACTTCAATTTCAACTCTACGTGCTTTCGATTCGTTTTTAGCAGAAGTATCAACTCCAAATGATTCGGTTTTAATAGCTTTTGCTGTAATTCCTTTTGAAATTAAATAATCATATACCGATTGAGTTCTTTTTTTAGATAAAACGCTATTGTATTTTGCGTTTCCGGAACTGCTTGAATAGCCTTTTAAATAAAACTGGAATTTAGAATTTACCGAATCTTTTACAATTAATTCATCCAATAAACTACTGTTTAATTCACTCAAGCTATATTCATTATTATTAAAATACACTTTTTTTGTAGTTGTTTCAATTTTATCTTCTACTTTTATTGGTGTAACAATTTTAGTTTCAGATAATTGATTTTTTAAAGAATCAATTTCAGTTTGTTGTTCTTTTATAAGATTGTTTTTTACATTCAATAATTTCATATTTAAAGAGTCCAATGTTTTAAAACTATCATTGGTTTTTAAAATATAAACAGTATCAGTTTTCGTAATTATTTTTTCAGTATAAATAGGCATTGGTATTATTTCCTTAGGAATAGTTTTAATTTCTGCAGCAGCAGGTTGAATTGCTGTAGTTGGTTGAACTTGAGTTGTTGAAAATGTATTTTGCTTAGCGGCAAGGTCTGATACCAAAAATTTTAATTCACTAATTTCTTGTTGAAGTGCGCTTAAGTCTGAATAATTATTGATAGGTTTTTTCTCGTTAATTATTTTTTCTGTTTCCTTTGAATCAACACTTCTAGCTGCAAGCATTTCTTTTGAAGGTAAAGTTGCCGTTTCAGTAGGTTGTTCATTTACATTTATTGATAGCGTTGTTTTTTGAAGTGGTATTTTTGAAACTGCAACTGGTTTCTTTTGGGCAGCAAGTAATTCTGTTAATAAAGTAATCCTAGTATTCAATAAATCTATTTCGCTTTTAGAAGTAATGGTGTCGTTATTCGATAAGTCAACAGTGTTGCTATATTTTTTTAATATGTTTGAAAGCGAAATAATTTCCGATTCGGATATAATTACGGTGCTTTTTTTAGGTGTAATTTGGGCATAAGTAGTAATACTTAAAAGTAAAAAGAAGCTTGCTGAAATTAGTTGGAATATTTTTTTCATTTTATTACATATTATAATATGAATTTATGACACAATTTACTAAATTTAGTCACATGAATTATCTAAATAGCCAAAAAACATTTTTAATATAGGTGACTTTGTAAAAAAAATGGGTCATATTAGTATGATGAAAAAAACAAAAACAATGAAAAAAATAATTATAGTATTCGTATTCTCACTATTCATTACTTTTAAATTTACTGCGCAAGTAAAGGATATTAGTTTTACTTTTTCACCTGCAGCCGAGTATACTTGGTGGGATAGTTAGTCTGGTTTTAAAGATGGAACATTAATAGGTGGAAAATTAGGATTTGGGTTTGGAGAGTATTTAGAGCTTCGAGGGGTGTATTTACAATCACTAGATTTAAAAACTGATTTTTCGGACTTTGGTTTGACTAATTTTGATGAAGCATTATTTACTTCTCAGGATGTAAAATTAACACGATGGGGTGGTGAGTTTAAAGCAAATATAGGTGCAAATAGGTTAAAACCATACTTTACAATTGGTACAGGAGTTCAAAATATTGAAGTAGATTCAAAAGATTTTGAACAAATTTATGGTAGCGTTGGCGTTGGTGTTACCTTTAATTTGGCAAAAAGAGCCGTGTTATCTATTGAAGCTAAAAACACAACATATAATTTTAATGCAGCATCTTCTTTATTAACCAACGGAGATAAAGTAGCATTCAGTGTAAATGATGCAACAACAACCACTGACAGGATGAGCAATTGGGGCTTAATGGGGTCGCTTCAATTTTATCTAGGAGGAAGAAAACCAGGTACACTTACAGAATTGGATGAAGCTTATTTAAATAAGTTTAAAGGTGGTTTTAAAGGAATGCAATTGGTTATTGAACCAAGTATTGCGCATATTTCATTTGATGATAAATCGTTATTTAGAGATACATATATGTTAGGTGGCTATGCAGGTTTCGATTTTAATGAATACATTGGTTTAAGAGGTTTTTACTTCAAGGCGACAAATGATGATGAAATTTCAACAGATTTTGATAAATTATCGATGTATGGAATTGAATTTAGAGCGCGTTTAAATGATGGAAATGGAGTAACTCCTTATTTAATTTTAGGAGGAGGTTATTTAAATTCGTCTGACAACTATGTTGGTGAAGGAAATTTAAATGTTGATAGTGGCGAGTTTGCTACAGGGGGTTTAGGTTTAAACATTCCTTTAGGTAGAAGAGTTCTTATTTCGGGAGGTTTACGTGCTATGTTTACTTCAGGTGAGGATATTGCTAATATTTCTGCACCAAATGACATTCAAACGCATTTAATGTATAATGCAGGGATTAAATTTACAATAGGAGGAAAATCAAAAGCGCCGTCAAAAGTGTATGATGAAAAGGTTGCTAATGAATTAAGTAAACAAGACCAAAATAATGCAGAAAAAATTAAAGCGCTTAAAGATGAATATCAGTTAAAAGTTGCTGGATTGGAAGATGAAATTAAAAAGGCATATGAATCGAAAGATGTAGATAAGGCTCTAGTGTTAATGGAAGAGAAAAAAGAAACACAAGAAGCATTAAAAGAAGTTGAAAAAATTTCAGTAATAGAAAATGAAAAGAACAGTGTTGCACCAGCAACAAACACGTTTATTCAAATGACGCCTGTTGAATTCGAATCATTAATTGATAGGATTTTAAAAGGCATCAATGAAACTCCAGCTTCAGACACTCCAATGTTGAATCAAAAAGTTGAATCAAAATCAACGAATATTCAATTGGATAATCTAAAAACAAGAGTTGATTCTTTGGAAAAAATGATTTTAGATAGTAAAAAGGTTGAACCAACGTTGTTGAATTCAGAAAATACTGTTGATAAAAAAGTAAAAGAATCAAATAAAAGTGTTCAAGAAGATCGCGTGATTAAAGAAACGACAGTGTTAGACTCTGCTATTTCTAATGAAAAAGAACTGCAAGAGTCAAAAAAAAAAGGTAACGAAAACAACAATAATATTGCCCAAAGCAGAGAAGGGGTAAATAAAGACAGTTTTAACTCAACGGAGTTTAAAAATGTATTGGTATTAAATGATTCTTTAAATTTAAAAGTTGTAGATAGTATTTCTATCGATTTTTCGGAAGAGTTAAAATCAGCGCCTTATTTATCTTATAAAAATAGTGCGGCTCACGTTGGATATCAATTTAGTAATTCAGGATATGTGGTTGTAGGTGCAAAAGCTAATTTTACTATGGGAACTTCTTCTTTTGAATTTATGCCTGAAGTGTTTGCTGGATTTGCAGATAAAACAGTATTTGGAGCTGCAGGAAATATTGTGTACCCATTTTTAAAAGAAAATGAAAAAGTGCAACCTTATGCAGGAGCAGGGGTAGGAGTATTGTATAATGGAGATAGTACAAAAGGATTTTATAATGTTATTGTAGGTGCTTATTTGCCTTTTATATCAGAAAACATGTATGTAGATTATACCATGAAAAACGGATTCGATTTAAATCAATTTTCAATAGGGTATAAATTGCCATTTTAAGTTCCATTTAAAGTAATAAAATCGAAAAGGTTTAACACTTTGTTGAACCTTTTTTCGTTGTTATCATATAGAATCATCAGATTTAATGTATATTTTTACAGTTAATTAGCGTTTGGAAAACGGAAAAAAATCAAAAAATGAAAAGAAAAAAAATACTAATAATTAGCGTAAGTGTTTTCGCACTTTTAGTAGGTTTACTAGTTGCGGCACCATTTATGTTTAAAGGAAAAATTAAAGCAGCTGTGTTAAAGGCCGTCAATGAAAACTTAAATGCTTCAGTAGATTTTGAAGATGTATCTATAAGTTTATTTAAAAATTTTCCGCAAGCATCCTTAACATTAGAAAATTTAAAAGTGGTGAATGTGGCTCCTTTTGAAAATGATACCTTAACGTATATTAAGGAGTTAAACTTAGATATGTCTATAAAAGAACTATTTAAAGGTGAAAATGAAGCTATGAAAATTAACGGAATAAAGTTAGATGGCGCTTATCTAAATTTTGTTTCAAATAAGGATGGTATTGCAAATTTTGACATTATGAAGCCTTCAACCAGCGAAAATGAGGAAAGTTCAGGGTTTAATTTAGCAGTAAATTATTATGAAATAAAAAATAGTCACATTAAATATGTTGATGAGGCCTCTGGAATGAGCTTGGAGTTGAAAGATTTTAATCATTCAGGCTCTGGTGATTTAACAGCTGAAGAATCGAAGTTAAAAACACTTTCTTCAGCAAAACTATCTTTTGAATTTGATAAAATTAAATATTTCGATGAAAATGAATTAACCTTAGATGCGTTAATTGGAATTAATTTAAAAACAAACACCTACACTTTTTTAGAAAACAATGCAGTTGTTAGTGGCTTGCCATTGGTTTTTGATGGATTTATTTCATTATTGGAAAATGGTCAGGATATGGCAATTAATTTTAAAACACCAACTTCATCATTCAAAAACTTTTTAGCCGTAATGCCAAAAGCATATGCTAAAAATTTAGATATTGTTCAAACTTCAGGAGATTTTACAGTAATAGGTGAGGTGAAAGGTCAAAATAATGACGACCGAATTCCAAATTTTAAAATTAATATAGCTTCGGATAACGCATCCTTCAAATATCCAGATTTACCGAAAGGTGTCGACCATATTACGATTAAAGCTGAAATTAATAATGAATCAGGTATTATAGATGACACATATGTTATGATTGATGCCTTTAATTTTAGAATTGATCAAGATGAATTTATGTCAAACGCTTCAATTATCGATTTAACGGGAAATCCATTGGTAAATGCTACACTAAAAGGGACTATTAATTTAGGAAATCTATCAAAAGCGTATCCTATTCAATTAGAGCAACAATTATCGGGTATTCTAAAAATGGATATTGCGGCTAATTTTGATATGGAAGCTGTGGAGCAGAGTAAATATGAGCGCATTAGAAGTATTGGTAGTTTGTCATTAACTGATTTTGTGTACAATGGAGAGGAGTTTTTAAACCCGTTGAAAATTAAATCTACTTCGGTAAACTTTACACCGCAAGTTATTGTTTTAAAAGAGTTTTTGGCAACTACTGGTAAAACAGATATTTCAGCAACAGGAACATTGGATGATGTGATTGGTTTTGTGCTTTCTGATAAAAAGTTGAAAGGAAACTTCAACTTGCAATCTAAGGTGTTTTCTGTAAATGATTTTATGTCGGAAACAGCACCAACAGAAACTGCAAAAAAAGCTGAAAGTACTTCCATAAAAATCCCTTCATTTTTAGATTGTAGCATTACGGCTCAAGCGGCTACAGTATATTATGACAATTTAGAATTGAAAAATTTAAAAGGTAAAATGTCTATTAAAGATGAAAAGGTAACGTTGGAAAATGTAAGTTCATCTATTTTTGGTGGAAATATTGGCTTAAACGGAAGTGTTTCAACAAAAGAAGTAACGCCTATTTTTGATATGGAAGTAGGGATGAATTCGTTTAATATTGCAGAATCATTTAGTAAAATGGACATGTTGAAAGCATTGGCTCCAATTGCTAGTATTATTGAAGGAAAATTAAATTCAACAGTAAAACTTTCTGGAAAGTTAAGTAATGATTTTGCACCTAATTTAGCAACTATTTCAGGTAATGCATTGGCTGAAATACAAACGAAAGCTATTGATACAAAAACGTCGCCATTATTGAACACATTGGCTAGTCAATTAAAGTTTATCGATGTATCTAAGTTGAATTTAAACGATATTAAAGCCTTAGTATCTTTTGAAAATGGAAAAGTAAATGTAAAACCATTTACCATTAAATATAAAGATATTGATATTAATGTTACGGGTAGTCATGGATTTGATAAATCAATGAGTTATAGAGCTACGTTTAATGTACCTGCAAAATATTTAGGAAATGAAGTTACAGGTTTAATGTCGAAGATAAGTTCAGAAGACGCGTCTAAAATTATGGTGCCAATTACGGCTGTTATTGGAGGGAACTTTGATAAACCAACGGTAACAACGGATTATAAGTCGGCTGTAACAAGTTTAACAACACAATTAGTAGATGTAAATAAATTAAAAGCGAAAGGTGTAAATGCTATTTCAGATTTAATTAAAGGAAGTTCTATTATTAAAAAGAACACAGATACAACAAAGGTTTCAACCAAAACTACGACTCCTGCTAAAATTGACGTAGCTAAACCAAAAGAAGCTGTTGAAAATTTGGTGAAAAACAAGTTAAATAACTTATTAATTAAGAAGAAAAAAGATACAGCGAAGTAAAAAAAAAGACCCCAAATTGAAATTTCAATTTGGGGTCTTTTTTTTTATATAAAACGGTTATTCATTCAACATTTGCCATAAGGTATCTTTCAATTCTACCAAGCCTTGTTGTGCTACTGATGAAATAAACAGTGCTTGAATTCCTTTCGGAAGCTCTTTTTTTAGTTCATTTTTCAACTCTTCATCCAACATATCCGATTTTGAAATTGCCAACAATCTATTTTTGTCTAATAATTCAGGATTGTGTTGCTTCAATTCATTTAACAGAATTGCATATTCTTTTTTAATATCAGCAGAATCTGCAGGGATTAAAAACAGCAAAGTTGAGTTACGCTCAATATGTCTTAAAAAGCGATGTCCTAAACCTTTTCCTTCAGAAGCACCTTCAATAATACCAGGAATATCAGCCATTACAAACGTTCTGAAATCGCGATATTCAACAATACCTAAATTAGGTTTTAGAGTTGTAAAAGCATAATCAGCAATTTTTGGTTTTGCAGAAGTTACAACAGACAATAAGGTAGATTTTCCAGCATTCGGAAAACCAACTAAACCAACGTCTGCTAATATTTTTAATTCTAATTGAAACCAACCTTCTAATGCTTCAATACCAGGCTGTGCATAGCGTGGCGTTTGATTGGTAGATGATCTGAAATTCCAGTTACCTAAACCGCCCATTCCACCTTCTAGCAAAATTTGTTCGGTGTTTTCTGTCGTAATTTCAAAAATAACTTCTTGCGTTTCGGCATCTCTAATAATTGTTCCTAATGGAACATCAATATAAACATCACCACCATCTTTTCCTGTACTTCTTGAAGCACCTCCATCGCCTCCATGATCAGCTTTAAAATGTTTTTTAAATTTTAAATGGTATAGTGTCCAAAGGTTTTTATCTCCGCGCACGATTACGTGACCACCACGTCCTCCGTCACCACCATCGGGTCCACCTTTTGCTACGTATTTTTCACGATGTAAGTGAACAGACCCTTTTCCACCCTTACCAGAGTTAGCGTGTACCTTTACATAGTCTACAAAATTTCCTTCTACCATTATTTGAGTGCTGTATAAACAGACTTTTTATTGCTATTATAATTTATCCAGAACGCCGCATAAACGTGCTGTAATATCATCAATGGCTCCAACGCCATTAATACCATAGTATTTGTTTTGTTCTTGGTAATAATCTTTTAAAATAGCTGTTTTAGTGTTGTATTCATTAAAACGATTTCTAATTTTAGATTCATCTTGGTCGTCTGCACGTCCACTCACTTTACCACGACCTAATAGTCTTTCAACCAATAAGTCTTCAGGAACTTCTAATGCAATCATTCCGCTAATTCCCTCTCCTTTTTCTTCTAAAAAGGCATCTAAAGCAGCAGCTTGAGATTCAGTTCTTGGAAATCCATCAAAAATAAAACCGTTGGCATCAGCATTTTTTTCTACTTCAGCTTTTAGCATATTAATAGTTACTTCATCAGGAACTAAATCGCCATTGTCCATATAAGATTGTGCCAATTTTCCTAACTCAGTAGCATTTTTAATGTTGTACCTAAAAACATCACCAGTTGAAATATGTTGAAGTTTGTATTTTTCTTTAATTAAATCGGCTTGAGTTCCTTTTCCTGCTCCCGGAGGGCCAAATAATACGATGTTTTTCATTTTAGGTTCTGGTGTTAATTGATAGATATCTGCCAAGTTTCTTGCAAAACCATTATAGTCCAAACCATACCCAATAATAAATTTGTCGGGTATTGAAATACCAATGTAATCAATCGGTAATTCTTTTTTAAACACATCTGGTTTAAAGAATAACGTGGCAATTTTAAGTTGTTTTAATTTTTTATCTTTAAAAATCTCATAGATTTCTTGAAGTGTATTTCCAGTATCAATAATATCTTCTAAAATTACAACTGTACGACCTTCTAAATTTTCATTTACACCAAGCAGCTGTTTTATTTTTCCAGTCGAATTTGTACCTTCATAGGATGCTAATTTCACAAAAGAGACTTCACAATTACCATCATATTTACGAACAAAGTCAGCAACAAACATAAAAGAACCGTTCAATATTCCAATGAATAAAGGTACTTCATCCTTTAATTCATTTGTAATTTCGGACACTAATCTATTTACCGCTTCATCTATTTGATGTGAAGAAATATACGTTTTAAAATACCTGTCGTGAACTTTTATAATACTCATACGTTTAATTTAATGCAAAGTTACAAATTGTAATTGAACATATTTTGTAACGATTGTTTTATATGCTAGATTGAAATAGAAAAACCGTCTTGAATTTTCAAAACGGTTTTTCAATATACTTTTAAAGGGAATTATTCCTTTGTTTTTTTATCAAGTGCTTTTACTGAATCATACAATATTGGTGATGCAATAAATAGGGATGAATACGTACCAACTACAATACCTGTAATTAAGGCAAACATAAATCCTTTAATAGAATCTCCACCAAATAAGAAGATCGCTACCAACACAACTAATGTTGTTAAAGAGGTATTAATTGTTCTTCCTAATGTTGTACTTAATGCTTTATCAATAACAGTTAAAAATTTCCAAGAAGTATGCGTCTCTCTAAATTCACGAATCCTATCATATACAATTACAGTATCGTTTATTGAGTAACCTAATACTGTTAGAATTGCCGCAATAAATGATTGACCAATTTCCATATCAAATGGTAGTACTTTATAGAATAAAGAGAAAATACCAATTAAAATAATAACATCATGCGCTAATGAAATAACAGCACCTAAACTATATTGCCATTTTCTAAAACGGAATAAGATGTATAAGAAAATAACTAATAATGAACCCATAATAGCCCAACCAGCTGCAGTTTTAATATCATCTGCAATTGTTGGTTCTACTTTAATAGAACTCATAATTCCAACTTTTTTAACACCGTCATACCCAGGTTTAAATTCTTCTAAAGAAACATTTTCAGCTAAATATGGTTTTAATCCTGTAAATAATAAGTGTTGAACTTCATCATCTATATGGCTTCCTTCTTCATCAATTCTAAATTTCGTAGTTATTTTTAATTGACTAGCGTCTCCGTATGTTTTTACTTCAGGAGCATCACCAAATACATCTTTTAGCGTGTTTGAAACATCAGAAGCAGCAATGGTTTTATCAAATTTAACAACATATGTACGTCCACCTACAAAATCTACCCCATAATTTAATCCGTTAGTAAATAAAGAACTTAAACTGATAATGATTAATATCGTAGAAAAAACATACGCTATTTTTCTTTTTTTCAAGAATTCAATATCAATATTTTGGAACCAGTTTTTAGTAATATTTGTATTGAATGTAAATATTTTCCCTTTTCCAGCATACCAGTCTACTAATAAACGAGTGATGAAAATAGCTGAGAATAATGAAGTAACAATACCTACCATTAAAGTATAAGCGAATCCTTTTACAGGACCTGTTCCAAATACGTATAAAATAATACCAGTTAACATAGAGGTTACGTTAGCATCTAAAATAGCAGAGAATGCACCTTTGTAACTAAATCCGTGTTCTATTGATTGTTTTAATCCTTTTCCACTATTTAATTCCTCCTTAATTCTTTCAAAAATAATTACGTTCGCATCCACGGACATCCCTATTGTTAAAATAATACCGGCAATACCTGGTAATGTAAGTACAGCTCCAAAAGCAGTTAAAATTCCAAAGATGAATAATAAGTTAGCTGCCAATGCAATGTTTGCAAATCCACCAGCTTTACCATAATAAAAAACCATCCAAGCTAATACAATTAACAAGGCCAATCCAAAGGACGTTAAACTACTATCAATTGCTTGTTGACCTAATGATGGTCCTACAATTTCTGACTGAATAATATGTGCAGCAGCAGGTAATTTAC
Organism: Lutibacter sp.; assembly: GCA_018054895.1. Lineage (GTDB taxonomy): Bacteria > Bacteroidota > Bacteroidia > Flavobacteriales > Flavobacteriaceae > Lutibacter. The sequence continues at coordinate 12,606 of JAGPIQ010000057.1, forward strand.
CAGCTTTTAATACGTTTGCAATATCTTGTGCTTCTGCAACTGTCATACTTCCACCAGAAATAGAAGTTCTACCATTTGTAATTGCTGTATTTACAGAAGGAGCAGTGTATACATAGTTATCTAAAACAACAGCTACAAATTTACCTACATTGTCAGTTGTCATTTTACCCCAAAGCTTTGTACCTGTTGCATTCATTGTCATGCTTACCTCAGGTTTACTTGTTTGACCGTATTCTTGACTAGCGTCATCAATTACATCACCTTCAATAGGTGCTATATCTTCACGGTTAGATTTAATTCCGTATAAGTGAATTAATTCAACACCTTCATTAGTAGCAGCGATTGTTGAAGAAAATGATTTATTATCCCATAAGAATTTAGCATGTCTCATTTCAGCAGGTAACGCCGCTCTTACTTCTTTTAACGCTAAATATTTATTAACTTTTGCAGTATCTGTTACTTTCGCAGTTGCAACAACGGAAGATACTTGGTTTTCTGATTGAGGAACACTTGGTGTTAAAACAGCAAATAAATTATTCGCAGTTTTGTTAGCGATAGAATCAGATACCTCTCCTAATAAATCTTTTAAATCGTCTTTAGTTGAAGTAGAATCAACCACTGTTTTTTCAGGATCAGTTGATTTTAAATAATTTTCAACAATTCCATTGGCAGCAAAAAAGAAATTAGCAGTTTCTTGGTTAGAATATACTTCCCAGAATTGTAATTCAGCAGTGCTTTGTAATAATTTTTTTACACGGTCAATATCTTTTGCTCCAGGTAATTCAATTAAAATACGACCAGAGTTTCCAATGCGTTGAATGTTTGGTTGTGTAACCCCAAATTTATCGATACGACTACGTAATACTTCAAACGCAGTATTGATAGATCCAGAAATTTCGTCCTCTATAATAGGCTTCACTTCTTCGTCAGTCAATTTAAAGTTGATTTTATCTCTTAACGATTTATTTCCAAAAATACTTGGATCACTTAATTTAACAGTTCCATTACTTGCTTTTTTAAATTCAGCAAAAAACAGGTCTAAATAGTTTTTATCGCTATTTTTCTGAGCCTCAGTAGCTTTCGCTAACGCTTCGTTAAAAACAGGGTTTTTAGAATCATTTGACAACCCAATTAAAATATCTTTAACAGATACTTGTAAAATGGCATTGATACCACCTTTAAGGTCTAATCCTAAATTTAATTCCTTGTCTTTAATGTCATTATAACTAAACTGCGCAAAACCTAAATCAATTACGGTTTGATTCGCAATAGAATCTAAATAATATCGTTCTAACCTGGCAATCTCTTTGCCATCATCTGTTCTCGATTCAGCATAAATCTTAGCTTTATCCTCAACACCATTTGTAAACCAAGTAAATGATAATTGGTATAAACTTACTATTCCAAATAGAATTGCGAATAGTTTAATAAGTCCTTTATTTTGCATTTTAAGTAATTTAATGTAAATATCATTTGTAAAAACGTGCAAATATATAATTTCAAATAGGAACTAACAATTCTTTTTACTCTTTTAATAGTATTAATTAACACGTAGCCAATATTTTCAGTTGTAAAACTGAAATTTTGTATATTTGCATTTTAAAAGACACCTATATGAAAACCCTTTGTGATATTGAAATTTCTCAAGAAAAAAGTTTAAAAAATATTAAAGAAATAGCTTTTAAACTTGGCATTGTTGAAGATGATTTAGAGATGTATGGAAAATATAAAGCCAAATTACCTTTAAGTCTTATTAATGAAGAAAAAATTGCACAGAATAATTTAATTCTAGTAACGGCTATTACTCCAACCCCAGCAGGAGAGGGTAAAACTACCGTTTCAATAGGGTTAACAGAGGGGTTGAATAAAATAGGTGAGCAAGCAACGGTTGTATTAAGAGAGCCTTCATTAGGACCCGTTTTTGGTTTAAAGGGCGGCGCCGCGGGTGGAGGATATTCACAAGTGGTGCCTATGGAAGATATCAATTTACATTTTACAGGTGATTTTAACGCCATTGAAAAAGCGAATAATTTACTATCGGCATTGATAGATAATAATTTACAAAGTAAAAAAGGTAGTTTGCAATTAGACCCTAGAGCAATTTTATGGAAACGGGTGATGGATATGAATGACCGATCTTTACGAAATATAATTGTTGGTTTAGCAGGAAATGGATTGCCTAGAGAAGAAAGTTTTAATATTACTCCAGCTTCTGAAATTATGGCCATTTTATGTATGGCAACTAGTTTTGAAGATCTAAAAGATCGCTTAGGAGCTATTTTAGTAGGGTTTACCTTCGAAAACAATCCAGTTTTTGCGCGTGATTTAAAAGCTGAAAATGGGATGGCTATTTTATTAAAAGATGCCATTAAACCAAATTTAGTTCAAACCTTGGAGGAAAATCCAGCCATAATTCACGGTGGTCCTTTTGCAAATATAGCACAAGGTACAAACTCTATTTTAGCTACAAAATTGGGATTATCTTTATCAAAATACGTTGTTACAGAAGCGGGATTTGGGGCAGATTTAGGAGCTGAAAAGTTTTTAAATATTAAATGTGTAGCTGCTGGCTTAAAGCCTAAAGCAGTTGTTTTAGTGACTACTTTAAGAGCTTTGCGTCATCATGGCGGAGCAGCCAAAGAAGAGTTTAATACACCTAATTTAAATTATATAAAAGATGGTTTTTGTAATTTAGAAAAGCATATTGAAAACATTCGAAAATTTAATATTGAACCAATAGTAGCTATTAATTTATTTGCAACTGATGAGTCTTATGAAATAGCCTACGTTATTGAAAAATGTAAAGAATTAAATGTGCAAGCTGTGGAATCTGATAGCTGGGCTAAAGGAGGAAATGGAAATATAGATTTGGCGAAAGCGGTTGTTAAAGTAGTGAATTCGCAAGTGTCAGATTTTAAACCGTTGTACCATTCAAGTAATACCATTAAAGAAAAAATTGATATTATTGCGAAAGAAATTTATGGTGCGACCACTGTTAATTATAATAAAAAAGCATTATTAAATTTAAAAAGAATTGACCGTTTAGGGTTTAACCATTTTGCGGTTTGTATGGCGAAAACGCAAAAATCATTTTCAGATAATGAAAAACGAATTGGTCGTCCAACAAATTTTGAAATTACTGTACGTGAAATTGAAATAGCAGCAGGTGCTAAATTTATTATTCCTATTTTAGGTGAAATGGTTCGTATGCCTGGTTTGCCGAATCATCCTGCAACGGAGCATATGTTTATAGATGCAGATGGTATTATTACTGGATTGAGTTAGTACTCTATTTGTTTAATTTAGTTTTTCAAAAAAAAATGAGTGAATTTTCTGTTGAATATTATTTCAAACAGACCAATTTCTTGAATTCTTTTTTTGTTACACCATTTGTAAGATAATTGTAAAAAAAAACGCTTTTTAGTTGGCTACATATTTTAGTCCAATTATAGAAGCTATTAAAGTTGTAATAAAAAACAATCGCCAAAAAGTGGCAGGTTCCTTAAATAGAAAAACACCTACTAAAACTGTTCCAACGGCACCAATACCTGTCCAAACCGCATAAGCAGTGCCAATTGGTAATGTTTGGGTTGCTTTTACAAGTAACAACATACTAATAGTTAAGCTTATTAAAAACCCAATGTACCAAAATGTAGTCTCTGAGCCAGTCGATTCTT
>JAGPIQ010000171.1 GCA_018054895.1 Lutibacter sp.
ACATCACTCTTTTATCTGGATGCACTTTTTGCAAGGCTAACAATTCGTTTTGTTGTTCTTTATTATGTTCAAATAAACATTGCCCGTGTAATTCTCTATCTGAACGAGAATGCGCATCACCACCTGGTGACAATAAATCTGTAGAAATATCTCCCACACCAGCAATAAACGTTACAACTTCTATTTCTTCTGGAATATCTGGAAGTTTTGTGAAAAATTCAGCCTTCGCATAACTTTCTATAATTTCTTTCGCTATTTCATTGCCACTTTTGAACGCTTTTTCTAAACGATCCGTGTCCGCTTCATACAAAAACACTTGTGTTTTTAAAACATCAGCAGCTTGTTTTGCTAAAGAAGCATTTGTTCCTAAAGCTAAATCTAACAATACTTCAACCGAAGGTCCACCTTTCATGTGAGCTAATTGTTCAAAAGCAAAAGAAATACTTATTTCTTTCACTAAAGATTCACCCAAAATAATTTCCTTTAAAAAAGTAGCTTTTACACTAGCAGCACTTGTGGTTCCTGGTAAAACATTGTAAATAAAGAAATTAAGCGAATCCGTTCTATATTCATTATTTAAATCTTTTATTTGAGCAATTATTTCGCTCAATAATTCGGCACCATCAATTGGTTGTGGATTTAACCCCAAACCTTTTCTTTCCTCAATTTGCTTAATGTAATCTTTATAAGTATTTATCATATTCTTTGAAATTTAGAATCTAAGCCTTTGATCATACCAATATCAAAAACCATTTCTATGTCTTTTTAGTTTGTTATTTTAATCATGCGAAGTTACAAAAAATGATTACTTTTAATAGCAATCATACACTTTGAAAAGCATTTTTAGAGAAATAAATATTATCGATATGATTTTTTTTATTATAGATAAAAACAACCTTCGAAAACGTTATAATTATTAAGAATATGTAAAAATTAAGTAGATCTATAAGCCGAATTTTGTACTTCCGAAGAAGTTCTTATCATTTATCTAGGCAATAAATTACTTTATTGCTCCATCTGCCTACCCCTTGAAATAGAGCGAGTGACTCTAAAATTTCAATATACATGGCATTGCACCGCATAGAGTTTACCTGGTTTCACTACAGCCGAACTGTACTTGCTTTCTGTTGCACTTGTCCTCAACTCACGCTGGACGGATGTTATCCGCTATGCTACTCTATGGTGTCCGGACTTTCCTCTTCAATACATTGAAGCGATAAGACGACCTACTTAATTTAGCCGCAAAAATACGTTAAATAATAACACAAAAAAAACCACTCCAAAAATAAATGAAGCGGTTTTTGATCTAAAAAAGAAAAAGTGTTGTAAGTAAAATACCTACAACACTTCAACTCTAATTTATTATTTAAATAACTAAAAAACTCCAATCATTTAAGAAAACATATCTTTTACTTTTTCAAAAAAAGATTTATCTGTTTTTGAAGGAGTTGGTCTAAAATTTTCATCTTCCATCATATCTTCAAAAAATTGTTTTTGGTCTTTTGATAATGTTTGAGGTGTCCACACATTTACATGAACCAACAAATCTCCATCTCCATAATGATCTATACTTGGCAAACCTTTACCTCTTAAACGTAATATTTTTCCAGATTGAGTTCCTGGTTCAATTTTAATTTTAACCTTTCCATTTACGGTATCAATATTTTTGGAAGCTCCTAAAACGGCTTCTGAAAAATTAACATATAAATCGAAATGCAAATTAGTTCCTTCACGTTTTAAAGTTTCGTGAGCTGTTTCTTCAATAACAACAATTAAATCTCCGTCTATTCCATTATTTCCTGGTGCTGCATTTCCTTTTCCATTTACTTTTAACTGCACACCGTCAGTAACTCCTGCAGGGATTTTAATGGAAACTGTTTCTTCCTTAAATTCTAACCCTTGGGCATCTGCATTTTTACTGGATTTATCCAATACTTCCCCAGCTCCTTGACACGTAGGACATGTTGCTGCGGTTTGCATTCTTCCTAAAATAGTATTTGTAACGCGCATAACCTGACCTGCACCATTACAAGTAGTGCATGTTTTATAAGTTACACCTTCCGCCATAACTTTACGACGAACTTTTACTTTTTTCTCAACACCATTGGCTATTTCTTCCAATGTTAACTTTACACGAATACGTAAATTACTCCCTTTTACTCTAGCTCTTCCTCCTCTTGAACCACCAAATCCACCGAAGCCTCCGCCTCCGCCAAATCCACCTCCAAAAATATCTCCAAACTGACTGAATATATCATCCATATTCATTCCACCACCACCGTAGCCACCACCTTGAGGACCTTCAAAAGCTGCATGACCATATTGATCGTATCGTGCTTTTTTATTTTCATCGCTCAAAATTTCATAAGCAGCCGCAGCTTCTTTAAACTTTTCTTCAGCCTCTTTATTGTCTGGGTTTTTATCTGGGTGATATTTAATGGCCATTTTTCGATAGCCTTTTTTAATATCGGTGGGTGTTGCGTTCTTTTGAATTCCTAATATTTCGTAATAATCTCTCTTCATTTTTATTGGCTTATTGTCCTATAACTACTTTTGGGTATCTAATTACTTTTTCACCTAACCTGTACCCTTGCTCAATTACATCAACAATTTTACCTTTTAAGTCTTCTGTAGGCGCAGGAATTTGAGTAATTGCTTCATGTAATTCAACATCAAACACTTCACCTGCATTTGTAGTAATAATAGTTAATCCTTTTTGAATTAAAGTATTTTTAAGTTTGTTATTAATTAATTCCAAACCAATTAATAGCTCTTTATCCTTCGTTTTCTTTAATTCAGAAATACCCCTGTCAAAATCATCTAAAATTGGCAATAAAGCTGTCATTACTTCTTCATTGGCAGTTTTAAATAATTCTATACGTTCTCTTGAAGTTCTTTTTTTGTAATTTTCGAATTCAGCAAATAATCTCAAAAATTTGTCTTTTTCTTGACTTAATTCCTTTTTAAGCTGCTCTTCTACACTTATCTCTTGAGTTTCTGGCTGGATTTCCTCATTTTCAATTTGCTCATTTTCAGCCTTAGTTTCTGTCTTTTTACTCATAATGAATGCTTGTTTTTTTATCTTTCTTTTGTATTACAAAAGTATTGCCAATTTTACAATAAATGACAAGATGACATTTTAATGTTAGATGTTAGATGTTAGATGTTAGATGTTAGATGTTAGAAAGTAAAAAATTTCAACTTTAAACAATACCCTTCTATATTGTTTATTATGAATATTACTTATCCTGCTTTATAAAGTGTTTTGTTTGTAAAAGCAGAGAGTATTTTTATGATAGTTCTGTAAAATAAAAAAAGTGGATAATTAATTCATTATCCACTTTTAAATATATGTAATTTGTAGTTATTCTACTCTCGTAATTTTTGCTCCAATTGCACGTAAACGTTCATCAATATTTTGGTAGCCTCTATCAATTTGTTCAATATTTTGAATGGTACTTTTTCCTGTTGCAGACAATGCTGCTATTAATAAGGAAATACCTGCTCTAATATCTGGAGAACTCATTGTTGTCCCTTTTAAACTTGACTCATGATTCATACCAATAACGGTAGCACGATGTGGATCACAAAGTATTACTTTTGCACCCATATCAATTAATTTATCAACAAAAAACAAACGACTTTCAAACATTTTTTGATGTATTAACACGCTTCCTTTTGCTTGTGTTGCAACTACCAAAATGATACTCAATAAATCAGGCGTAAAACCTGGCCAAGGAGCATCAGAAATGGTTAAAATTGAACCATCCATAAAATTTTGGACTTCGTAATTATCTTGTTCAGGAATAAAAATATCATCCCCTCTTTTTTCTAATTTAATTCCTAATTTTTGAAAAACACGAGGTATTAAACCTAAATTTTCCCAACTAACATCTTTAATGGTAATTGAAGAACGTGTCATAGCAGCCATTCCAATCCAGCTACCAATTTCAATCATATCAGGTAAAACTCTATGTGAACAACCACCTAAAGTGGTAACCCCCTCAATAATTAATAAGTTTGAACCAACACCTGAAATATTTGCCCCCATACTGTTCAACATTTTACATAATTGTTGAATGTATGGCTCACAAGCTGCGTTATAAATTTTTGTAGTACCTCTTGCTAAAACAGCAGCCATTACAATATTTGCTGTTCCAGTAACTGAAGCTTCTTCTAACAACATTTCTGTTCCCGTTAAATATTCAGCTTCAACACCATAAAATTTTTCTTCAGTATTGTATCTAAATGTAGCTCCTAAACTAATAAAACCTTCAAAATGTGTATCTAATCTACGTCTACCAATTTTATCTCCTCCTGGACGTGGAATATATCCTCTTCCAAAACGCGCCAATAACGGACCAACAATCATAATAGAACCTCTTAATGAACTTCCATCTTTTTTAAATTTATCAGATTCTAAATAGTCTAGATCAATTTCATCTGCTTGAAATTCGTAGGTATCCTCGTTTATTTTCTGAACTTTTACACCTAATTCTCCTAAAATAAAAATTAATTTATTGACATCAATAATATTTGGAACGTTGCTGATAGTTACTTTTTCAGGTGTTAGTAACACAGCACATAAAATTTGAAGAGCTTCATTTTTTGCACCTTGTGGCGTAATTGAACCACTTAGTTTGTGCCCTCCTTCAATAACAAATGTAGACATATTTGATTGGTAAGTTTATTGTTGTTTTTTCTTTTTGTAATTCTTATTATTGTTATTGCTACTATTATTATTGGTAGGTGATTTTCTTTTACGCATTAAATCTTTTACTTCTGAAAGATTTTCATTGGTTTTAGATAAATC
>JAGPIQ010000172.1 GCA_018054895.1 Lutibacter sp.
TAATTGGATTATTTCTTTGAAAAAAGCGATATTTCGATCAAATAATTGCAAACACGATTCACCATTCGGGACTTCAATATTTACATAATCTTTCATCCAAACATCCAACTCATTTCTATCAATATCATCCCATTTTAGCAATTCCCAATCGCCAAAATTAATTTCCTTTAAGCGGTCATCTTCCGTTATTTGATTACTAATTTTTAACGCTAATTTTTTGCAACGTATTAAAGGGCTCGTAAATACTTTTGAATGCGTTCTGTCTTCTAAATTTTTTAAAACTAATTCAACTTCTTCTTCAAAAGTTTCCGCTACATTTAAGTCTGTTTGACCGTAACAAACACCTTTTTCAATAGCTGGTGTGGTATGACGAACTAAATAAATTTCCATAAAATAATACAGCTTAAATAAAAAATGACTTCCGTAATTTGTTGTGTTGCTCCAGCGCAATCACCAGTTTGTCCACCAATCCATTTGTTGAAAAAACGACCTAATAATAACATCGCTATAAATGGAGGTATTAAGGTTAAAAAAATCCAGTAAGTTGAAAAGAAAAATAATGGTATACAAGCAATCAAACCGTTGATAATTAGGTGATTTAATTTAAAACTACTAGCTACAGGTCTTCCTTTACTTTCTCCTTCAGTTCGGGCATATGGATATAAGTACAGAATAAAAGAAGCTATAAAGCGACTGATACTATGCCCTGAAATACAAATGATAATAAACTGACTTGATAATTCAACTAACGAAAAATATTTCAAAAGTAAAATACAAATTAAGCCAACTATTCCATAAGTGCCAACTAATGAATCTTTCATGATGGCTAAAATTTTATCTTTTGTATAGCCACCACCAAATCCATCGCACACATCAGCAAAACCATCTTCATGAAAAGCGCCTGTTGCCCAAATGGTTCCAATCATACTCAGTAAAATTGAAATGTTTTGAGGGAGTACAAAAGAAAATCCCCAATAAATGAAACCACCAAATGCACCGATAATAATTCCTATAAGTGAAAAATATTTAGCACATTCTTTTAGAGTTTCACTCGAATCATCAACCCATTTAGGGATAGGAATTCGGGAGAAAAACATAACAGCCGTAAAAAATGTGTTTAGTTCTTTTTTAAGCATTTATTTTGTGATATTTGCAACTCCAGCAGTTTCAAAACTTGCCATTTGATTGATCATTATTTCTGCAGATTGTATTATTGGGTAGGCTATTGCGGCACCTGTTCCTTCACCTAAGCGTAAACCTAAATGTAAAATGGGTGTTGCGTTTAAAAATTCTAACATTTTAATATGACCTTGTTCATTTGAAACGTGAGAAAACAGGCAATAATCCAACACATTTTTATTAATTTGTTGTGCAATTAATAGGGCAGAAGTGGCAATAAAACCATCTATTAAAACCACCATTTTTAATTCTGCCGCTTTTAACATTGCACCTGTCATCATCACAATTTCATAACCACCAAAATTTTGTAGGTTCACCATTGGGTTTTCGCTAATTCCATGAAATTTTTGTGCTTCTGACAATATATTTATTTTGTTTTGTAATGCATCATCAGTTAAACCAGCGCCTCTGCCAATACAATTTTCAATGTTAATATTAGTAACGCAACTCATTAATAATGAAGACGATGAAGTGTTTCCAATTCCCATTTCTCCAAAAGAAATAACGTTACAACCGTTTTCGAATTTTTGAGTGATTATTTCTCCAGAAATCTGAATGGCCTTTTCGCATTCAGCCATAGTCATTGCGGGTTCTACAGTATAATCTTTCGTGCCTTTTGCTATTTTAGCATTTATTAAACCGGGAGTTTCATCATAATTAAAATCGTAATTTACACCAGCATCAACAACACTTAAATCAAAATTATGTTGTTTACAAAATACACTAATTCCGGCACCACCAGTTAAGAAATTAAAAACCATTTGAGGTGTCACTTCTTGAGGACAAGAGCTTACAGGATAATTGTTTACAATTCCATGGTCACCTGCAAAAACAATCATCGTCGGTTTTGTTAATTTAGGCGATAACGTATGTTGAATTAAACATAATTTTTTTGCAATAACCTCTAAAACTCCTAGGGATCCCAAGGGTTTCGTTAAATTATTGATTTTATGACTAATCTCGGGTTCAAAAGTGCTATTTACAGGTTCAATATTGAAAATTTTCATATGTTATTTTAATTTTAAAGGAATTCCAGAAACCATAAATGTCGCTTTTGTAGCTTTTTTTGCAATATATTGATTTATCCAACCTTGTAATTCTGTAAATTTTCGTGCCACATGGTTTTGCGCATGAATACCCATTCCTATTTCATTAGAAATAATAATAATATTACTTCTAATTAAAAAAATGGCATCGATTTCTTTTTTTGCAAATTCCAATGATTTTTCAACGTCATTATCAAAATCTAAATAAATATTAGTCAACCAAAGTGTCACGCAATCAATAACAATTACGCAATTTGTAGGAATCACTTTTGAAATATTTTTTTGTTCTTCAATGGTTGTCCAACGTTCATCACGTTCAGATTTATGTCGGTCAACACGTTTTTGAAAATCATCATCCCAAATTTTAGATGTAGCCAAATAATATGGTTTATCAGATTGTTTTTCAGCTAATTGCAATGCGAAGGAACTCTTTCCAGAGCGTTCTCCACCAGTGATATATTGTATCATAAGAAATTGTTTACTTGACAAATGTACTATTTTTGGTAAATAATTGTACTAAATCATCTTAATTTTATTTACATTTGCAGCTGATTATGGTTCTTAATTGTATTTCATATAATTGAGTGAAAAGGGAAGTTGGTTAGAATCCAACGCTGTTCCCGCAACTGTACGCTAAGTCGATTCATTTCGATGGATGTTGTTAAACTTTATACCACTATTCAAAATTTGAATGGGAAGGTGAATAACATTACGCAAGCCAGGAGACCTGCCATAATAATATTAATTAAAACTTTCGGGAGAAAGGTTGTGTTATTATGTTGAAATTTAGAATCGTAGTTTTTTTATTAATTTGTAGTTGTAAGTTAGTTGCACAGTTGGATAGTATTCAACGGTTGGATGTTATTAATTTACAAAGCATCACTTTAAATAAACATTCTAAAGGGTTTAAAGTTAATACTTTAAACGATTCTATTATCATTCAAAATCCTGAATCTTTTTCAACTTTATTACGATTTAATTCTCCAATTTACATTAAAGAATACGGTGCTGGTGGTACAAGTTCTGCTAGTTTTAGAGGAACAAATGCATCTAATACAGCAGTTGTTTGGAATGGTATTAATATAAACTCTATAAACAATGGGCAATCAGAATTTAATGCAATAAATGTTAGTTTGTTTGAATCTATAGATATTAGAAGTGGTGGTGGTTCTATTGAATATGGCTCTGGAGCAATTGGAGGAACCATACATTTAAATGATCAATTAAAATTTGGTAATCATTTAGATAATCAGGTGGTTACATCGTACGGAAGTTACAATACATTACACAGTTTGTATAAATTTTCCTATGGAAGTGAGCGCACAGCAGTAAAAGTTGGATTGGCTTATAACGAATCTGAAAATGATTATAAATGGTTAAGTTATGGCGTGAAAAATGAAAATGGTGCATATAAAAACACGGATTTTAGTATCAGTTTAGCTCAAAAATTAGGTAAATTTAGTAAACTGAGTTTTTATTCCTCAAAATATACAGGCGATCGCCAATTTTCAGGTGAATTACCGAATCCTTCTTCAGCCAAAGAAAAATATAAAGATTTAAGTTTTAGAAATTTAGTTGATTTTCATTATCAAAAAAATGAATTTACACATTCATTAAAGTTAGCTTATTTAACGCAGGAATATCAATATTTTGCCAGTAAAAATAATGATACTCATACTTTTGGATCATCGAAAAGGTTTTTAACGAAGTATGATTTCAATTATAAAATTAATGCGAATTCCAATATTCAAAGTTATTATGAATATGAATCGGTTTGGGGTGATACTGATCAAATGAATGAGCGAAGAAGAAGTCAATTTTCTCAATCATTAATTTATAACCATTACATTCCCAATGTTGTAGCGTTAAATGGAAAGTTACGTCAAGATGTTAATTCGGATTATAAAATGCCATTGGTTTTTGCGTTAGGTGCTGAAATTACTACGCTAAAAAATACGTTTATACGGCTAAATGGTTCAAAAAATTACAGAGTGCCTACTTATAACGATTTGTTTTGGCCAGGTTCAGGAAATGAAAATTTAATTCCGGAGTCATCATTGCAAGGAGAAATTGGGTTGGTATATAAAGCAAATGGGTTAAAAGTGGATGTTGGTACATTTTATATTGATTCAAAAGATAAAATTGTGTGGCAACCAGACGAAGATAAACCCGGAATTTGGGTGCCTTTAAATATGGATGCGGTTGTAAATAAAGGCTTGGAACTAACGGTTGATTATAAGCGTAATATTAAAAAACACTTTTTAGATGTTCGATTTAATTACAGTTATACCATTTCAGAAGATAAAATAACAAAAAAAATGTTGCCGTATGTACCAAAACATTTACTAAATGCAAGTTTAGGATATACCTTTAAGCGTGTGAATGCTTTTTACCAGCATTTATTTAACGGTAGGGTTTTTACATCTGAAGATAGCATTGCATTGTATTCAGTACCTTATTTTAACGTGGGAAATGTTGGTGTAACGTACACTTTAATTCAACAAAAAGAAAAAACATTAGGAATAGGAATAAAAGTAAATAATGTATTTAATGAAATATATCAAGTATTTTATGGAAGACC